>JAJRVO010000357.1 GCA_024277275.1 Chloroflexota bacterium | reverse complement strand
GCCAAAAGGGAAACGTCCCCAAATCAAGCGAGGCGTAGGGTAGGCGGGCGGTCCACTCGACAATCAAGACTGACCAGGCCAGCGGCAACCAGACCAACCAGCCAATGAGTTGACCCAACGGCTGCCAAAGCATACCGGCCATCGTTGCCAAACCGCCAACCGTCATAATTGGGGGTTGCGCGGGCAAGATGAGCAGGTTAGACAGCAGCGAGACCAGCGACAATCGGCTAAAATGGTAGACAATCAAAGGGCCGGTAATAATTTGGGCGGCCAGAGTAATAATGAACAACTCGCTGAGCAGGGCCATAGCCAGACCCACTTGCCCGGTTTTGAGGCGGCGTTGTAGAAAACCAAAGGTAATCTTTTCCAGCGGCGGAACCAGCACAATCAGGCCCAAAGTGGCGACAAAGCTGAGTTGAAACCCAACGTCCCACAAAATAAGGGGGTTGAACAGGGTCAAGACAAAGCCGGAGAAGATGAGCGAGTTAAGCGCCATTCCCGGTCGCCCCACCCAGATAGCCAGCACCCAGACTATGCCCATCACCGCGGCCCGGCTAACGGCGGCGTCGGCCCCCACCAAAAACGTGTAAATTACTATGCCGACCATTGCCAGCGGCGGGGCAAGACGCTTGCCAATCACTCGCTGGCCGAGCAAGAGTAAAAGCCCGGCCACTATGGAGATGTTGCTGCCGGAAATTACGATAATGTGAGAGGTGCCGGTCAGGTTGAAATCCTCGTACAGGGCGCGGGGGATGCCGGTTTCTATGCCCAGCAAAATGCCGTTGAGCAGCGAGGCGTGAGGTTCGGGTAAAATGCGGTTGATGCTTTGAGATGCGCGGGCTTTGAAGCTGAACAAGGCTGTCCAAAAAGGATTACCCTGGTTGCTATCGACCAGTTTAATCCGGGGGCGGCGAATCATTGAGTGGATGCCGAAACGCGCCAAATAATCTTTATAAGAGAAATCCTCAAAGACCGGCGGCGTTTCCAGGTGGCCGGTTACCGTCAGGCGGTCGCCGTAGAAACGCTGCGGGTAGCGCGGGGCGCGAACAAGGACCAAACCCTTTGCCGATTTTGGATTTTGGATTTTGGATTTTGGATTATCCGTATTGGTTGCCGGAGTGGTTGTGCCGCCAGGTTGAAGGGACTCAACGCGCAGGCGGAGATTGATGTGGTAATCGCGTACGTCCGGCTCATCGACGACCAGGCCGGTGATAGTGATGGGGGCGGGGGCGTCGTTGTAAAAGGCAATGTGCGCGTTGTTAAAGGTGGGTTGAAAAAAGGTCAGGCGGAAGGCTCCGGCGACAAAAGCCAGAGCCAAAGTTGCTGCGGCTTGTACGCGGGGGTTGTGTCGATAGAGAAATAGCGCGCTTAAAGCAGGCAGGGCAACCATAGCAACCACATGCCAGGGCAGGTTAAGCCAGCGAGCCAGGGCAATGCCGGCTATCCAGGCCAGACCTAAACGGGCCAGAATGGGTATTATTGCACTTCAAATAAGCCGGTGGCTACAACGGTGTCGTTTACGTAGAGTTCTAGTTTGTAAAGCCCTTTGCCACGGGGAACCAGAAACATGTAACCCCGGCCCCTTTGGCCCCAGGGCCACTCTTCTTTGGTTCTGTCTATTTCAACCCCATTTTGGTACCAAACCACGGTAAAATCTATACCCTTTTGGATGCCGTTAAAGGGATAAACGGCATAAACTTTGGCAATGCCGTTTAAGAAGACGGTGTTTGGATTGACGGGTTCTATGTCCGGGGTGATGTCTTCGGCAAATTGAATGGGGCCCATTTTGGTTACCGGAGGGGCAGGCGTACGCGGAGCAGAGGTTGGGATTTCAAGCGCGGCCAGGGTTGACGTTTCGGTAGGAGGGATGGGGGTTGGGGTGTCTGTGGGGGGAACCGGGGTCTCTGTGGGCGTTGCGGTGGGGGGCGGCGATGTAGGGGTAAAGGTCGAAGAAGGTTCTGATGTGAATGTGGCGGGAGGCGGTTCTGTGGGCGTGGGCGAAGGCGGCGGCGCGGGTGTGTTGGTTGGCGTGGCTGCCGAGGTAAGCGGTTGAACTTCTGGCTCAGCATTTGTTGTCGGGGATGGTTCAAGGACAGGCAAAGGGGTTTCTGTGGCCGGCTCTTGAATGGCGACTTCGGTGGGCTGGTCAACTTTAGCAGGTTGGTCAATCTGGGTCGATTGGTTGGAGGTTACGGTATCGGTTTTATCGGTATCGCCGGGAGCGGTTAAGCGAAAGGTGGCCAGCCACCCGCCTAAAAACAAGGCTGTGATGGCTACCCAAATAAAAATAGAGATACGCGCTCGCTGCGCTCTGATGCTTTCCTCTTCTCTAACAATAGGGAAGATTGCGCTCTCTGCTTCTCGGTGAGAGCGAAAGGCGATGAGGATGGCAATTACCATACCCCCTATGCTGATGGCGGCTAATATCAAAAGAATCGTCGGCAAAGATGCCATATCCATTACTACTCCATAATATCAATCTGATCGGGATGATCGACAATAATTTCCGGCGCGTTTTGATACATTTTTACTTGACCCTTCACTTGCACGGTTTTGCCTTTGAAATAATCTTCCGGCGGCGACGGAAATAGCGGCCAGGCATCGGGGAAGATGGCAACTTTGAAGCTGGCGCGATAATCGTCGGCAAAGTTTAAAAAGACAACTTTGCCGGAGTTGTAAGTATCGACTACCCGGCCTGCGACGGTAACGTGTTGCCCTTGATAAGCGGCTGCATTTTCCCAGGAAACAACTTGCTCTTGAGCGGCAGCGGTCGGGGATGCTTCTAGGATTGCCTGTGGTTCTGATGTGGTTGAGGGGGTTATGGTTGACTCGGATTCCGGCACGGGGCTGGATGTGGCCGTTACCGGCTCTAGCACCGCCGCTTGTTGTTGACAATCACAGTTGGTGATGACAGGCTGCCCCAATGTGAGCGCCACTTCTATTTGAGATGGGCTTTTTATGATGATTTCCGGAGCGCCTTTGTATTCTTCTATCACCCCTTCTATTCTTACAAGTTTGCCTGCAAAGAGGTTCTCCGGCGGCGATGGAAATTTGGGCCAGTCGTCGGGAAAGATGACAGATGTAAAGGCGTCTTTAGTCCCCTCTGAAAAGTTGAGGAAAACCACGCTGCCGGAGTTATGGGTACGGACAATTGTGCCTTCTACGGTCACTTTTTCGCCCATAAAATCGGCTGCGTCTTCAAAGGGGATAACATCGTCTCTGGGGCCGGTGGGCCAGACAAGGTTTTCTATTTCGGCGGAGGGTAGGTTGTTCTGGGGAGGAGTCGCCGGTAGAGGCGGGGTGAAG
>JAJRVO010000356.1 GCA_024277275.1 Chloroflexota bacterium | reverse complement strand
TCACCAGAAATTGTATCTTCAACCCAAATGCCGACGCCTTCTCCTTTACCCACTTCCATTCCTGTCTCTACTCCAACATCTTCTCCCTCTCCCATTCCTACCCCCACGTCTTCGTCCACTCCTATCCCCATTCCCACCTCCCCTCCCAGCCCAATTCCTCCTCCTGCACCCCCATCCCCGCCCAATCCCTCTCTCATTTTGTCAGAGATGCCAACACCGGAACTAATTCAGCCTCAACCATCAGAAATAAAGGATACAACCTACTTCCCCGGCGGACAAACAACTTTTGAATGGCGCTGGTCCGGCGGCTCGTTGCCTGATAATCTTGGCTTTGAAATCCGTATCTGGCTGGAAGGCACCACCCCTCTGGGGGCATATGATGCCAGGGTAATGAAAAATGAGCAGGCTTTTGACGGTCGGGACCGGTATTCATTTGGTTTTGACTTGGGTAGCGCGGCCAGTGTAACACAGCACGGCACCAGCCCTAATTATCTCTGGTCTGTGGGGGTAGTGCGGTTGGAGCCGGAATATGAATGGTTAAGGGTGGAGTCTGAACTACACCAAATCCATATCGCCATCCCCGGCGCTGGTGGCGACTCTGGTGGTGATTCGGGTGGCGGCAGTTCTGGTGGCGGTAGCGGTGGTGGCAGCAGCGGTGGTCATGGAGCGCCATCTGACTAAATTAAACTATGGGAGTAATGATTTATGCCTGACCCTCTAATCGGTCAAACTTTAGGAATTTACAAAATCAAAAAAATAGTAGGCGAAGGCGGTATGGCTATTGTGTACAAGGCGCAACAGGCCAACTCAAACCAGCCTGTGGCCCTCAAAGTTTTGCGCTTAGAGTACAACAACAATCAAGAGATGGTCAAACGCTTTATTGGCGAGGCCAACGCTATGGTTCAGTGCAAGCACCCCAATGTGGTAACGGTGTTCGATGCAAAATACGATCAAGACAAAAAGCGTCACTATATTGCCATGACCTATATGCGCAGCAGCCTGGATGCTTTACTGGCCCACCAACTCAACAACGGCTATGGTTTGACCCTGCGCGACTCGCTCCATTTGATTATTCATATGGCGGCCGGGCTGCAATACGCCCACCAGCAGGGCCTGGTACACCGCGATGTCAAGCCCCGCAATATCTTGATCAGTGAGCGGGGCAAAGTAAAGCTGGCCGATTTTGGCATTGCCCTGGCCCTGACTCTGCCCCAGCAAGCCAGAAAAGAGCAGCAGTTGGTCGGCACTGCCGCTTACATTGCCCCGGAGCAAGTCAAGCAAGCCGGTCAAGCCGATCATCGAGCCGACATCTATTCCCTGGGGGTGGTTTTGTATGAGTTAGTGGCCGGTCGCCCTCCTTTTGTTGGGGATAATTCTCTGACCCTGCTCTACCAGCGCCTCACCGAAACGCCGCCGCCACTGCGTAAAATCAACCCGTCTGCGCCAAAATCGCTCCAAAAGATTATCGAAAAGGCTTTGGCCAGAGAGCCGAACCAGCGTTATCCCAATATGGCCGCTATGCAAGTTGACCTGGAACGAGCTTTAGCCGCCTTAAAACCTCATCAAGCCGTACTCAGGCCGGCCGCCGGCGGGCAGGGCAAACCAAAGGTTGATAAAGCGGCGCCATTGCTTATTGTTCCTCCGCCAAAATCGGGCGGGCAACCACCGCCGCCTCCTCAAAAATCCAATTATAATTGGGCCATTATAATGATCGGCTTGCTGTTTGTGGCAGGTACACTCTGGTTTTTGCTCAAGGATGTGGTAAATCAACCGCAAGTCAGCAGCGTATCTGGAACGCAAACCGCCATACCATCACCGGCTATTATCTCAGATGGGTCAATAACCCCCGTATCGACTCCCATCGCCACGGTTGACCTCCCTCCCATTACAATTGCGCCGCTCGATACGCCTACCCGTACTCCGACCCGCACCCCTACGCCCACCCCTTTGCCTTCACCGACCGCCCCTGTTACCCCCACCAAACGCCCTACCCCGACCCCTGTTCTGCCGGATTTGGTTGATGCTATGCCGGATTTGTTAGACCCATCAGAAGCCGAGACAATTCCCACAGGCCGGTTGGCCAGCTTTAGCTGGGTCTGGCCGGGGCAATTGTCTGAAACCACTACCTTTGAGATCCGCATCTGGACCGATAGTGACCAGAATCATCAGGGCGCTTATAGCGCTCAAGAAATGCAAAATAAAATAGAGTACGACGGAAATGACCGTTATCAAGTTGCATTTGATCCGGCCGGGGCAGCCAGCGTGCAGAATCACGCGGGGCAAGCAGATTTTTGGTGGACGGTAGCCGTGGTACAGATAGAACCTTACCAACAGATTGGCCCGGAGGCTGAACCAAGACACTTGATAATTGCGAACGCAAGCGACAATTGAGGTGATTGATTGATACAAAAGTTACGCTCTGGAGAACGTTTGGGAGGCTACACTATCGAGCGAGAGATTGGCTCCGGCGGAATGTCGGCGGTCTATTTGGCCCACCGTCAGGACCGTCGGGTAGCGATCAAGGTGCTGACTGAAGCCAACGCATTAGCGCGTTTCCAGCGGGAGGCTATCCAGCAATTCAAACATCCCCACATTATCCGGGTTTACCGGTGGGGCCAGGAGCGTGGTTATCATTACATTGTAATGGATTACGCCCCTTACGGTAGCCTGAACTCTCACCTGGAAGAGGCCGTTAAGCAAGGCCAACATCTTGGTCTGGTCCTGTCCCTGGATATTGCCTTGCAGATAGCCCGGGGACTTGAGTACGCTCACCAACACAAGGTTATTCACCGGGACATCAAACCCAACAATATCTTACTGGACCAACATAATGGGGTAGTGCGAGCCATCATCATTGATTTTGGTGTGGCCCGCATAGAAGATGGCCAAACCCTGACCAAACACGGGGCGCTGGTCGGCACGCCGGAATATATGTCGCCGGAGCAAGCCCGGGGCAATCAAGTGGATACACGCAGCGACATCTACTCGCTGGGCCTGGTGCTATATTATATGCTCTCCGGCCGGCCGCCGGTCAAAGCCGACACGCCTTTTGCGGCCTTGCACCAGCAAGTTTACGAAACCCCATCACCTATTCCCCATATCCCCACCTCGGTTCAAAAAGTTATTTTTAAAGCGATAGAGAAAAAGCCTGCTAAACGTTACCAAAGTATGAGCCAATTTATTCAAAACCTGGAAACAGTCAAGACCAAGATAACCCGGTCAAAATCAGGCTCGACGCCCATACTCCAAAAATCCCCTCTCCCATCACAACTGTCAATCTATTGGATAGGGGGTATTCTGGCCGCTATTGTTTTGTTTATTATGATGTTGAGTTTTGTTGGAGGCAGTTCATCGTCTGCAACGGCAACGCCTATATCTTCCACGGATAATGCCGGGAGCGTCATTGTCATTGCCAATACCTCTACCCCTACCAAACAACCTACGGCCACGCCCAGACCGCGCCCAACTACCCGCATTCCCCCATCCCCTCTCCCTACCCACCGCCCTACCCCTATTCCAACTCCTGAACCGGCTGCGGCGCCCAAGCTGCTTTATCCTGAGGATGACACCGCCTGGACCAATGTAGATACCCCGGAAACGTTACAATGGTCTTGGGAGCGCCCCCTGGCCGATGATGAGATATTTGTAGTGATTGTCTATTATCAAGGCAGCGGGGGCAGATATCCTGCCCAAGACTGTGTTTTAGAGACCAATTTCCCCATCAAAAAATTCAAATGGCTAATTGATCCGGCTAATGCAATGGCCACCACCACCCAATTTGAATGGACGGTTCAGGTCAAGCGCAAAATCAGCGATGATTGCGAAGAGGTGGCTAAAGATGGGATAGTCATCAGCCAAGCCGAAGAATTGCGTCGCTTTGAGTGGGTACCGTAGTATATTCACCCTAAACAAAGAAAGCACTGAGTACCGGGAGAAAAAATTCGTATGCCATACAATACAAAAAATATCCGCACCCTACTAACCGCAGGCTTCACCGGCGAAGAACTGCGCCGCTTCTGTTATGATGCCGCCGAATTCAGGCCGGTCTACGACCAGTTGGCCGAAAGCAGCGGCAAGACCGAAGTCGTTCAGCGGCTGGTGGAGTATGCCGAGCGGCAGTTACTCCTTGAGCAACTGTTGGCCTGGGCCAAAGAGTCTAACCCGGCTCGGTTTAAGCGGCACAAGCCTTACATCGTTGGTTCCGGTACAGAAGAAGCCACCAAAAAAAATCCACCTATGGCCGGCTTCGGCCATAACGTTCAAGTTAACACCGGTGGCCCCATTACAGATAGCACCATTATTGTCGGAGGGGGGGATATTACCTACACCTCCTCACCGGCCCATTCGACAAGCTCAGGACAGACCCAACCTGCCACAGAGAGGCGGGCAACGGAGACCGCCCCGAATCTTCCTCCCGACGAAACCCAACGCGCCCACTGGCGGGAACTGCTGGCCAGGCATCATAAAAACCTGCGCCATCTGAAAGAACAGAAAGCCCAATATGGTAGCCTGGACGCGCCGCTGCGTATCCTGAACCAGATTGAGAATGAGAAGGCGGAGATTGAGCAATTAGAAAAACTATTAGGACGGGCAGGATAATCATCCATAGAAATCGCTTTACTTCGGAGGGCACTAAATGAGTCAAGATCAACAAACTGAAAATAGACAAAACGATACCACGGAAACCAATGCCGAAGAGGCTGTCCAGCAGATCGATGGCGGTCAGCAACCCGAAACCAGCACGGAACCCGGCAACCAGATTAACGCGGACCTTTCCCATATCTCCGGCGCAACTGTTACTATGGCCGGAGGCAATGTCATCAACATCCGGGTCGACTCAGCCGACCAAGCCCGGAAAATTTTACAAGATATCGAAGAATCTACCCGTAAAATCCCCTCCGCTCCCGCACCGGATGCGCCGCTGCAAGAGCAGGTTGACCACTGGTTTACCCAAGAGCTAAACGCTGACCGCCAGAGATATTTTGTCATCACCCTCAGCATGTTCAACGGTCTTAAATATCCCGACTTTAAATCTATTTATGAAATTGTGCTACGCGTGATGGGGGTACCGGCCGAGGAAGATAAGGAAGAAAAACCCCGTTCTCGCTTTGACACCACTGCCGGAGACCTATTCAAGGCTGCTAAAGCTATCCGCACCCGCAGCGAGTCGGGCCTGGATGAGTTGGTCAAATTTGAGGATGAGCATTACCCGGTCGCCGTGCTTGACCTGATGCGCCGTCGTTATCCTGATATTTTGCTTGATTTGCTGCCGGCCCTGAAACAGGTGGTTGAACAACACCGCTACTGGCAAATTCGCTTTGGGGCGGCTCTGGCCGTGGCCGAAATCGGCAAATTGGGCTTTTACAATATGCGCCGGGAGGTGCTGGAACCCTGGGCCGGCGATGGGCGGGCCTATGTGCGAGCCTCGGCCGGTTATCCCCTGGCCCGGCTGGCCGAGAATGAGCAGTTTAGAGCCGGGATAGAAAATCTACTGGCCGACTGGACCGACTCCCATTGGGGCGGGTCAAATGAAAGCTGGCGCTATCGCTGGACAGCGGCCTCTGTTTACAAACAGCTTGGCCTGTTGGATAATGAATGGGCCATTAAGCTAACCTACAACGGCCTAAGAAAAGTGGCCGGTTTTGATGACATCAGTCTGGCCGACTCGGTCATTCACAGCCTGACCGTTTTGAGCCTGCAAGGACAACTAGATCGGGTTCTGCAAACGTTGAAAGAGTGGGTTGAACAGGCCAGCGCGGGGTCGGCAGATGAAATTGCCCCCCAGGTACGCGGCCTGGTGGGTATCCTGGCCTTTATGGTTCTCTCAGAAGTGCATATTGAACTGGCCACTACGGAAAAAGAAGAGGCCAACCAACTTGGTCTCCAGATTGATAATTTATTCGAACTGGTCTGCCAGAGCGAAAAGGAACAAGGTGACATCTGGCAACTGGTAGTCGCAATAGGGGTGCGTGCGTTTGAAAATAAACTGGCCGGAACCTTTTTTGATTTGATCGCTCGCTGGACAGAGTTCGCTGCCGAACAGCCGGTCATCCAAAATACCGTCCGTAATCTGTTAGCGGCTGTTTTTATGCAAGCCACTCCTAAACGGCGCGAACACATCCTCAACCGGCTCAAACGCTGGCAGCAACAAACCAAGAATGAACTTCTGACCGAAATGGCCGCTTCGGCCAAAGAAAAAATCAAAGAACAGGTTCAACGCGAACCTTTATCAAGCCCGGCGACATCCAACAAAAAAATTATTTTTGGAACATAATTAAGGAGGCTAATCAATGACCGAAAACTTAACCCGCGCCCACAAACTGGTAGAAGAAATTTCAGCCCAAGGTTGGCTGGCCAACCCGGCCGGCCGGCAGGGTTATGAAGTGATTGTGCTGGAACAGGTCGGCAGTGGCGGCAATCGCTTTTACGGCAGCCTGAAACCGGGCGAGACATTGCGTTTGAGCGAGCGTCTCTTTGGCAAATTTACCGTACTGGCCGTAGACATTCGCCATGCTCGCTCCGTGCCGGTAGAGGGCCGCTTTGCCACCTATGAACGCGGCCGCAAAGTGACCGTACGGGCCAATGTTCGCTATCGCGTTACCGACGCCCGGGTGGTGGCTATGGATACCGTTGATCCTTTGGGGGAACTACGCGACAAAGTAATTGCCACCCTCCACCGTGAAGTAGCCCTCCACCGTGAGGCAAACCTGGCTCCAGGTACCATCGAACAGATTATTACCAGTGTGGGGCCGGCGACTCATCTGGGTTTGACGGTTGAAGGGGCCGAATTGATAGAATTCACCCCCGACTCCCGGCTAACCCGGCAAGTGGTAGAAGAGGAGGACTTGCGCCATCAACTGAACATTGAAGGAATTAAAAACAGGGCTGCCATCGAAACCCAGTCGCAGCAGGAATCGGCTCAACTCAAAATTGAGTCGGAACGTCAAACCGCCGAAATTCGCTGGCGGCAAGACCGGCATCAAGCCATTGACCTGACCGATATCAATGTATTGATGCACGACCATCCCGAAATGGTTCCCCAGATATTTGGTGCGTTTACTGCCCGTGATCAGCGATTGTTGGAAGAAAAGATAAGTCTGGTCAAGCCGGCCATCCTGGCCTATATTGAACAACAAAAAGAGATAGAGGGCGATATTAGCCCGGATGAAATTGTCCGAATAATGCGGCAGTTTATCGAACCAACATCTGGCCGGTTGCAAAGTCCTGTTGAACGGCGCAAACTGGTTTGGGGCGATCAAAAAGGCGGCGCTCAAACTTCCAACCAATCAAAAATCACCTTCTCTGATGATGAGCAGCCCCCAGCCAAAAAATCGCCTTCAGAACCTCGCATCAAATTTGGTGATTGAGGCCAGTGAATGTCAATTGAAACCTGGGCGACAATCGCCGTTATCTTAATCATCATTATCGTTTTGGCAGCGTTGGGCGGAGTGTGGGCGTTATGGCTCAATTATCAGCAGGCTCGCCGGCAACGTAGAGGTTCGGTGGGCAGGCTTGCTTCTCCATCTCAATCATCCTTACCCCCACCGCATCGGCCGGTATTTCCAAACAGAATAGAACGAGACTCGCCGCCGGGCCGTATTGTGTGGGGGCCGGATGAGGCGCATCTAGCGGACGCCCGGATAAAATGGGGCAATCCCATCCGGGAACCATCCTCCCCTCCTATATCCCAGGCCAACCAGGAGGTGACACTGTGTCCTTTGTGCCGGAATCCGGTCAATCAGATTGTGGATGCGATAGTAACATGTCCTAATTGTGGCGCTGTTTATCATTCAACTCACTGGTACGAGTACGGCCAGAGCCAATGCCTGAATTGCCGGGAGGAAATCACTTGAGCCGGCACAAAATTATCAGCAACCACCCCTATTTTGACCGCCAGGAGCGGATTAACTGGTGGAACCAGCAGCGGCTATCCGAGGCTTGCGTCTTGGTGGTTGGAGCCGGGGCGCTGGGTAATGAAGTTTTGAAAAAGTTGGCCTTGTTGGGGGTGGGGCGCATCCTGGTCGTTGATTTTGATACTATTGAGGACTCAAACCTCAGCCGCGCCGTCTTGTTTCGCCTGGCCGACGCCGCCGAAGGGGGCAATAAAGCGACTGTGGCCGCCACCCGCACTCGTGAACTAAACCCTAACCATCAAGCAATTGTTAAGGCCATTCACGGCCACGTAGTTTGGGAGTTGGGAAGCGGTATCTACCG
Source organism: Chloroflexota bacterium (assembly GCA_024277275.1). GTDB lineage: Bacteria > Chloroflexota > Anaerolineae > 4572-78 > J111 > JAJRVO01. Next base: position 5,993 of record JAJRVO010000356.1, on the reverse strand, counting down.
TCACGTCGACCTGGCGCTTGGCTGTCTGGATAACCTGGATGCCCGGCTGGCCGTCAACCTGGGCTGCTGGCGGGTCGGAACAACATGGATTGACGGCGGAATGTGGGAACTCTCCGGCAGCGTCACCGTCTACGATGCTTCAACTGATAAAGCCTGCTATGAGTGCAATATGACCCCCGACCATTACCGGCAAGCCAAAGTGCGCTACTCCTGCACCAATGAAACCGTTAAAACCAACATTCGTCAGGGGCGTGAGCCAACTACACAGACCACCTCGGCGGTTGTAGCGGCTATTCAGAGCCAGGAAGCGGTCAAGTTGCTGCACGCTTTACCTTCTTTTCCCGGACGGCAGTTGGTTTTTAGCGGCGTTCCTCATTTTTACACCGACAATGAGTTTACGCCGATGGCTATGACCGAACTGACCCTTAATCCCAACTGCCTGTGTCACGGCGAAGAGCGACTTGAGCCGGTTTTAGAGCTGGCCGGAGCCTGCGCTGCCAAAACCACCGCTCGTCAACTGCTGACTCTGGTAAAAGCTGAAACAGGTTGGTCTGATTTAAATCTGGAGTTGGGCCGGCTATTTGTAGTTGAGGCCGTTTGTCCCCAATGCGACCGGCGGATTCAACTCAATCGCCCCCTCTTCCGGGTGCGTGATGTGGAAATTATCTGCCCGGATTGCGCCGTTACTTGTCCTACCTGTGGTTTTAGCAGTGTGGGCCAACCTGATTGTCCCAATTGCGGCCAACCGGACATCAGCGAACCGCGCCTGACCACCTTTCATACCCTGGCTTCTAACGACTCACTCTCCGCTCTCTACCTGGATTACACTCTGGTCGATTTGGGGATTCCTACCTTGCATATATTGGCGGTGAGGGATTCGGAAGGTCAACATATCAATGTAGAACTCAGCGGCGATTTGGCGTCGCTGTGGAGTTAAATTAAATCAACAAGGAGACACTAACATGGCTACTATTCGCAACTTAACAATTATGGTAGAACACACCGGCAAACGCATTCCGGTAGAAGAAGTGGATGATACAATGACAGCCAATGAGCTTTTAACAGCTCTGGCCAATAAGGTTAATCTGCCTGCCGGCACCCGGGGTGTTCTCATCCGCAAAATGACCCGGAGGCAGTTACTACCCGATCAATCCCTGCAAAACGCCGGGGTAGAGGATAATGAAACTCTAATTGCCGACTTCGAACGCACGGCGGGATAGTTGTTAGAATCTATCAGCCACAAGGGAGATATAACTTATGCCCCTGATCCGGAGTCAAACCCCGATCAAACTCAAGCTCAAGCTCAAGGAGGTAAACCAACATGAGTGTCCGTGAAGACCGACTTCAAGCCGAATACAACGCTATACATAGGTTCCGCAGCCAGGTAATCACCTGGCAAACTATCGGCAGCAGTAACCCGCCGGATGTATACCACTTGACGTATAACCTTAATAGCATCACCGGTTTTTATAATGACCGGCCCCAGTTTCACCGGGGCTTCAAGGTTAAAGTTCGCTTTCCAACCGATTATCCCCGCTCAGCGCCGGAGGTACGCCTGATCAGTAACCCTCGCCCCTTTCACCCCAACATCTGGAGCGATGGCCGTTTTTGCCTGGAAGGCACTCAAAAATGGATAGCGGGCATTGGCGTACCGCTTGATTCCATCTGCCAGATGGTGGGCAAGATTATCGCCTTTCAAGAGGTCAATCTTAACAGCCCGGCCAATAACGACTCCACCCTGAGAAACTGGGTTGTCAACAACCTGCGCATCGAAAATATTGCCACCGTGACCAACCCGGTTGATCCCTCCCCCATTCGGTTGCCTGATGCGGCGGACGCCATCCGCTGGGGAGATGAACCGCCTGCCCCACCTCGACCCCGTATTCGTTTTGGTTAAGGGAGATAACATGAGCAACCGTATTCGGTTTGGCGAGATGGTTGAGCCAGAGCCGCCGGTGGAACAGTTGCCCCCGGATGCTCTTGTCCTGCGCGATTTAGGTCGCTGGCGTCATACCCAAGCCCGATTTCAGCTTTATATGGTTGAAGGAGTCTATCAAAAGATTTGGAATCACCTTTCCCAAACCCTCAACATCGAGGGCGGAGGGGTACTGGTCGGTCATCCTTTCAAAACTTTCGACCGGCAGATCGCCTTTGTCGTGGTTGCCGGAGCCATTCCACAGCATAGCGATAACCGCAGCGCCGCTCACTTTACCGTAGGCCCAACCGAGATAGCCCGGGCGCGGGTCGAACTGGAACGTTCTTATCCGGGATTGGCGGCCGTAGGCTGGTATCATTCTCATCCGGGGCATGGAATTTTTCTCTCCGACCAGGATATGACCATTGTTCAGAGTATCTATAATGCCTCGTGGCACATCGCTATGGTTATAGACCCTCGGCAGCGGCTTGAGGGTGTCTTTGTTGGGGGTAACGGAGCGCAGTTGGGCGGGCAGGGATATGATAAACCAGGATATAGCTGGATTAGCTTGCAGGCAGTCCCGGATAGTATCAAGGCCATAGCTCTATATAACCAATTGCAAGAACACCAGGCCGCTCTGGCCAAATTCCGTAACCTGACCGGCCTGGTGCAGCAGAGTAAGCAACTTCAACATTGGCGACAAGCCGGTTATCGAGATTTAGCCGGTCCTTCGCCGGGAGACAGCAAGATACAGCCCAACAAGTCCAACCGGTTATGGTTCCCAATTTTTGGCGGCCTGTTGATAGGGCTGATTTTGGGTCTGGTAATCATAATTTTGTTGAGTTTTACCTGGCCCAAACAAAGCAGTGAAAAATTAACTCCCAAAACTCAACCTGGCACAACGATGCCTGGAGCAACAACAACCTTACCTGTTTCTACAACGGTTAACCCTGCGCTTACCTCACCGCCCGTTTCCACCAGCACATTTAGTTCGCCACCAGCCGGGCAGTGACAATGGATTGTAAGGAAAAAGTTATGGATCAACGTATTCGTTTTGCAGAACCAATTGAATTTGAACCACCGGAAGAAATGCTGCCTGCCGAAGATTTAATTACTATTGATGACGAAACTGAGCGATGTCGGGCCGACCCTTTTCAAGTTTATATTGTAGCTGATATTTTCAAGGAAATCCGGCGACAAGTAGGGAGCAGCCTTGATAAGGAAACGGGCGGCCTGCTTATCGGCTATCCTTTCCGGGCGATGGATAATCCGGAGATAATTTTTAGCATCATTACCGGAGCGATTCATCAAGACAGCCCCAACCGGAGCATCGGCCACTTCACCGTCAGCCCCAAAGAGATTGCCGCCGCCCGGACTGAAATGGAGCAGTTATATCCAGGTTTACTGGCGGTTGGTTGGTATCACTCCCATCCGGGTCACGGCGTTTTTCTTTCGGGGCAAGATATGACTATTGTCCGCAGCATTTACAACGCTGCATGGCATGTGGCTCTGGTGGTCGATCCAATCCAAAAGAAGGCCGCATTTTTCCGGGGGATGGAGGGAGAAAGATTACCCGGCTGGACCGAATTGGAAGAGATGCCGCTTACTGTTAAAGCGATGGCGTTGTATAACCAGGCCAAAGAGATATTAGCCCAAAAGCAGCCAACCGAGGCTCGCCGCCGGCTTAAGCAATTGGAGCAATTGACCGGCGAGACAGGGTTGGGTCATTGGCGGGCAAAAGGCGGGTATAGAGATATAGCTGAATTGCTGGCCCAAATCCCCCCGGAAGCTAAAGAGATCACAACAGAGATTCAGGAAGATGGGCCGCTCCCGGAATCACCCGATTCGACTCCACCGGAGGATAAAGATGTATTGAGACTGGCCCGGCGTTATCAGGAGGCAAAAGAAATCTTTACTGAGGCAATTAAGTTTGAAGACCCTGATCTTAATGGCTTGAATTATGCCAAACAGCATTTTGCTTGGATTGCCGCTGTATCGCCGGGTTACCAGGAGACAGAAATGTATCTAAACGCCATTTACCAGATTTTGAAGCATCCCCAGGAACGGCGTGAGCGTAACTGGAGGGAAAATTTACTGGCCCGTTTAGGGTTATGATGCGCACAGGAAAGAAGCTATGAATCAGCATTACCGTACCATACTGGCCCCAAATTCGCCTTTTATCGGTCACTTTTGCCCGATCAAGCGACAACCTTTACAGCCCGGACAGGAAGTGGTTATCTGTAACCGCTCACAAACGGGTTTTCTGGTTGAGAGTTGGCTGTACCTGCATGAAAATTGTCCCTATTGCGCCACTAACCAGGCCGGTCCGGCTATTGGCGTATCACCTGAACCGGCGGCCCTGGCCCGGCTGGTGATACCGGGAGGGCGCTCTTTTTTGTTAGACCGGGAGGTGGTTAATATTGGGCGCGGACCTGGTAATCAGATTATCCTGGATGATATCCACGTTTCATACCGGCACGCTCGTATCCGGCGCGACGGCGCGGTCTTTTATCTGTTCGATCTGGGCAGCACCAACGGCGCCTGGTTTAATGACCGGCCCGTCCAGCAACTACGCCTGGAAGATGATGACCAAATCCGTCTGGGTAATTCTGTCCTGATTTTCAAACAGTCGTCCGAAGCAAGATTGCCCGCTTCGGTTCAAGGCAAGCAAATAAAAACCGAACCTCTTCGACCCGTAACATCTTAACCGTCTGATGAACAAACTAATCGAAATCAAAAATAAAACAGCCGCCAGACACATCCCACTCCGCAAGGGTGAATATAAGCTGGGTCGAGCCGGAAACAACGACATCATTTTTAACAACGACTATATCTCCCTACACCATGCCACCCTACTAAAAAAAGGCGGCGATTATTATATAGTTGACCAGGATTCCAGGAATCACACCTTTGTCAACAATACCCAGGTCAAGCAGCGCCTATTAGGGCATGGCGACCAGATAAGACTTGGTCCGGAGGTAACGCTGGTCTATTCAGTGGAGCGCGATATTGCCGTGAGAATAACTCATCGTCGCTCGGTGGTAGTTGTTCTGGTAATTTTGGTAATCTTTTATTTGATGGTAGTGGTTATCCCAGATCGTCCCCGGGTGTCTACCACCGTAGTCACTCGTGAGATAGTGCAACAGGTAACGGTTACGTCCTTGCCGCCAACATCTCCTCCGACCCCATCAATTCCAACCGTTACCCCAATGCCGCCAACATCCATCCAGACCCTATCAATTCCAACCGTTACCCCAATGCCGCCAACATCCATCCCGACCCTATCAATTCCGACCAATACCCCGTTGCCACCACCAACCTCCACTCCGGCCCCGGCGGGTTTGTCCAGATTTTCAGGCCGGTGGGTTGGCGACAAAACCGAGGAGCATCTTGACCCGCAGTGCGCCAATGCAGCCTACAACGGCAAGTGGACCTTAGAGATGACCGTAACCGATGACGGAAGCGTCAGGGCCAACTCCGCCGGTGAAATCTGGCTCGGCAGGCTGGAGCCGGATATGAGCATCACTCTGGAACCAGAGTCCACAGACCCTTTTGAGTGTGGCAACACGCCGGATCTGTCACATCACATCTTTTGGGGTGAAATTGAACCGGAAGGCAGTACCTACCGCTTAACCCTTAAATCAGATGTGGTTTATATCTTTTGCGACTTTTGCCCGGTATATGTGCATCTTTCGCTGGTAAAACAATAGGAGATTTTATGCCGAATCACGATGATCTAAAAAAATTGATCAAGTCTCATAAACGCCGGTTACAAAAACTTAAAGAACAAGAGGCGATAAAAGGTCTATCAGTTGACCCGGCTATTCTTATAGAGATAGAGGATATCAAGGCGAAGATAAAAGATTTGCAAGAGGAAACAGCGGCGTTAGAAGAATATCCACCAAAGGTACAAGAGAAGAAAGAAAAGTCCTCTGAACCTGAGAGCGTGTTTCTTAAATCGTGTGGGCCAGACCGCAGAGGTTTCTAAAGCCCATTTTAACTGTAAGTCAGGGTCATAATCGAGGCAAATTCGCTTGAAAATATCTCGCAAAAAACCTCTGCGGTCTTTAAGAAACAC
>JAJRVO010000355.1 GCA_024277275.1 Chloroflexota bacterium | reverse complement strand
TGTTCGGCTGCGGTGATAACCCCATAACCGGCCTGGCCATAGGCGCTGTGCAAGACAAAATCCTCGTCGGCCAATTGCAGGTCAAGACCCAGTTGGGCAATTGTGTCCACCGACAAGGTTTTGACCTGTTCCAGCACATTGTCTGCATTGGCGCTATCGCAAATTCCCTCAACCCGTGTTTTCAGGCCCAATGCTTTAGCCCCCACCAATATACCAGCGTGCGTTCCGGCAGAACCGGAGGCAAACACAATCCGGTCCACCTCGGTTTCTTGCTCTTGTAACTGTTCGTCCAGTTCTTCTACGGCAGCAACGTACCCCGCAGCCCCCAAAGGCACCGAAGCGCCGATGGGGATTATGTACGGCCTGGCGCCCTCGGCTTTAAGCGCGGCTGCGGTTTCAGTCATAACAAGCCCCGTATCCCTGTCGCCGCACCACCGAATCTCTGCATCCAGCAGCGCATCAAGCAGCAGGTTGCCCTGCCATGTTTCTTTGGGCTGCGGGTCGCCTCTTAAAGCCAGGACACAGCGCAGCCCCAACTTAGCCGCCGCAGCCGCAGTTTGCCGGGAGTGATTGGATTGCGGCCCGCCGGCGGTAATCAGGGTATCCGCGCCTTGAGCCAGTGCATCGGCTATTACAAACTCTAATTTGCGGGTTTTGTTGCCGCCGGTAGCCAGGCCGGTTTGGTCATCGCGCTTAATTAACAAACGCGGCCCGCCGCCCAAAGCCTCTCGCAGGCGCGGCATTTCTTCTAACGGGGTTGGCAAGTGCGCCAGAGAAACCCGTTTTAGATGGTTGGTTAGCATGAATAGTCTCCTCTGTAAATAAAATGATGAACGATGAATGATGAATGATGAAGAAAAAAAATCATCCTTCCGATTCATCGTTCATCCTTATTTTCATTGTTGATGGTGTGCCAAAGGCTCGTGTTAACTCCTGTGAAAATAGTTTGTCAGTTCAGAGTTCAGGGTTATGAACAAGAACACTGAACTTTGAACCCGGAACTCGGAACATTTGTAAACCGATTACCGCCCCGGATAATACCCGCCCGGCAACTCGACTACTGCGCCAACTTGCTTGGCGCTATCAAGCAAATTCAGCGCAGCCAAAATGGTTGCCCGTTGTCTTTCATCATCGCCCGGCGCGCCCAGAGGTCTTCCCTTAACGTGTGGAGTTATCACCAGTCGGGGGAGGGCCATACTCTCAAGTGGGCGCTGAAAGGCTTTGATGGCAATAACCACCGTGGCAATACCGGCCTCCTCAAACAATCTGGCAACGTGTCCCACGGACACGTGGCACACGGGTCAAACCGGTATTAGCAGCGCCGTCTCTATGTTATGCCGTCGGAATATCTCGATCCATTTTGGCCCTGCTTGTTTCATCAAACGTAATTGCGAACAGGCGCCAACAAAGGAGTACGCTTCTGAATGTAGCCGGCCGATACGCCCCTCTTGCTCTAGCTCCAGCAGCCTTTCAAGGGGCAAGGCCACGTTGGCGTCGGCTTGCACGCCACGGATATCATAGCCGCCGTGCCTCGCCCGTAAATTTTCCTGGGGCGTGTCGACCGGAATAGACGAGAGTTCCGGCTCGGCTTTGACAAATTCGCCAATCCGTTTTATGGCATCTTCCTGAGTCAAATTCTTGGCGCCGAAGGGTTCGGGGTCGTTTTCGGCAACAAAATGCCCGGTGGACGTAAGCAAAGCTAATCGCGACTTTGAGACGGGTTTTTGCAGCGGCGTGAATGGACCTTCGGTGTATGTCCACTTTCCTTCTTTTGAATAGGCGCGAATTTGCCACTGATAGACATGTTTTATAAGCCGGTCAAAATCGCCATCGTTAAACGAATCGCCCAGTTTCCACAAAAGGTCTTGAAAAAATTGGGCGGCGTCCTCATTAGACAAGCCTTTGAGAAACTTAAAGTTCAGGTCAGTTCGTGAACCATAGGCAAAGGAATTTTTGAATTCTTGAAAAGTTTCTTGTTTGGGATCATCAGGCATTGCGGTTAGCCTCCTGTAGGCGGGCGCAGGATGTAATCAGTAGTTAGTGGTCGGTAACGTACTCGATAATTTTTTGGGCTTGTTGGCGCAAATTTTCGACCTCAGTGGCGTTGCCACGCTGCGTTTCAATTTGGCTGAGGTCAGAAAAAATCGACAACAGGGTAATCCGAGAGCCTGATATTTCGGCTTCGGTGCGGGCCTCTGCTAAAACAGCGGCGGCCTTGTCTGGTTGGCCTTGAGCCGGCAAAGCCCGGCTTTTAAGATGCAGCGCTTCGGAGATAAATTGAATTATATCCCAGAAATTGGATGGTGTCTATAGGCCGACACCGTTGCTACCGAAGCGCCTGGCTTACCGCCTGCGCCAATTGCTGGAATTCTATTGGCTTTGATAACCAACCCTCTATTCCCTTGGTAAAAGTCTGTAAGGAATCCTGGCCCAATGGGTAGCCGGTCATCATCACCACTTTGATATCATGGTCTTGGACTTGTAAAGCTTCAAACAAATCTACACCGTCCATTTTAGGCATAATCATGTCCGCCAAAACCAGAGCAATTTCGTTTTTGTGTTCTGCATAAACGGATAGCGCCTTCTGACCGTTGGTAGCAGTCAATACCTGGTAGTTCAAATGCTCTAACATAGCTTTAGTGGCTGCCAACACTGCCGGCTCGTCCTCTACCAGCAGTACGGTTTGGCCGTAACCACGGAACATTTCTACCGGTATCTCTGCTTTTGGCAGCAGGTTTGCTACTGCCAGGGCAGGCAGATAAATGAAAAAAGTTGTCCCTTTTTCTACCTGGCTTTTTACATCAATGTATCCCTCATGCTGCCTGACAATGCCATATACCTGAGCCAGCCCCAAACCAACGCCCTGACCAACCTCTTTGGTGGTAAAGAAGGGATCAAAGATATGAGGCAAGATTTCATCCGGGATGCCTGTGCCGGTGTCCATTGCCGAGAAGAGTACCCACTCGCCGGGCGGCATCTCCGGGTAAGGAGGCTGCTGGTTGGATTGTAGCGTAAAGCGAGATAGGCGGAGCGTCAATTCCCCTCCCGTTGGCATAGCGTCACGGGCGTTTACGGCCAGGTTGGTCGCTACTTGTTGAAGTTGGGTAAGATCAACATTGACCCAGTAATCACCCGGCTCAATCTCCAACAAAATATTAATATTTTCTGGAATAGTGCGCCCCAGAAACCTGGTTGTTTCTTTTAGAAAGAGTTCCAGGTTAAGTTGCTGGGGGTGGTGGATGGATTTACGGCTAAAATCCAAAATCTGGCGAACCAGGTGAGCGGCCCGCTGCCCTTGCTGTACAATGTGGTTCAGGTCTGGCTGGGCCGACTCCGGCATATCTGAGCGTCTTTGCAGCAGTACGGCAAAACCCAGGATGCTGGTCAGAATGTTATTGAAGTCGTGGGCAATGCCGGCGGCCAGTTGGCCCACGGCGGCCATCCGTTCCTGCTGCAAAATTTGCTCTTGGGTTCCTTCCAGTTCAACCAGCGTTTCTTGCAAGAGACGGTTGCTTTCCCGCAATGCCTCCTCTGTCTGTTTGCGCTCGGTGATATTACGGACAATTACCAAAACTTCATTTTTCCCGCTAATCACCATCCGAGATTCGTAATGCTGATTTCCCTTGTCGGGGAAGTGGAGTTGATACTCAAAAATCTGCATTTGCCCACTGTTGAGGGTTTCTTGAATATGGCGCTGAAACTTGCCGGCAACCCCAACAGGGAGAACCTCTTCGACACGTTTTCCAAGAAAGTCATCTGGCTGCACAAATAACTGATCCGGTTTGGGAGCATGAAAATCCAGATATTCGCCATCTTGAGACAGGCGAAACATAAGATCAGGCACGGCATCCAGGATGGCTCTGCCCTTGGCTTCGCTTTCCTTTAATTTTCTCTCAGCCTGATGCTTGTAAAACGCCATCTCGATAGCAGCCAGAAGCTCTCTTTTTTTGATGGGCTTGATCAGGTAACTGTAGGGTTCGGTCATTTTGGCTCGTTGTAGCAAGGAAGTGCCGGTATAAGCCGTTAGGTAGATCACGGGGATATCAAAACTGGCCCGGATTTGCTCAACCGCTTCCACCCCGTCTATCTCCCCGGCCAGACTAACATCCATCAGGATCAGGTTGGGACCAGTTTTAGCGGCTTGTTGAATTGCCTCCTCGCCTGAAGAGACTGTCAGAGCGTCATACCCGCTGCTTGTCAAAATGTCCTGAATTTGAGCGGCGATAATACCTTCATCTTCAACAATCAAAATTTGTTTATCGGCCATCAGATCAACTCCTGTGCCATTGGTCCTCAAACCTTAATGGTAAAGGTTGTGCCAGACCGGGTATCCACTTCAAGATTGCCTCCCAGTTGGTGTGTGGCCCACAGGTTCACCAGCCGCAGCCCCAACGATTTTGTCGCGCGCCAATCCAGGTCAGGCGGCAAGCCGACGCCGTTATCGGCAACGGTCAAAATGTACTTATCCTCCCACGCCTGAAATCCTACCCTAATTTCACACGCCTCTCTGGTATTTTCTATAGAAGGAGAAACGTGTTTGCCACCTTCTTTTTTGGAGGATAGAGGAGGGTTGATTGTTAGCTCTTCCGGGAAGGCATATTTTAGGGCATTGGTCACTAACTCGTTTACAATCAGCCCGCAGGGCGTGGCAACATCTACCCCAATAAAAAGATTCTGGGCCTCAACGTGCAAGGCAATATCTCGTCCCCCGGCCAGGGCATAAAGCAGGTGTTCTGCCAAATCTTCCAGATAATCGCCAAAATTAATTTGGGCCAGGTTTCCTGCCTGGTATAACTTTTGGTGGACCAATGACATAGCCTCAATACGTCCCTGGAGCGTATTGAGCGTGTCGAGACTCTGAGAATCATCAATCTTCTCAACCTGCATATCTATCAGATAGATTAGCGATTGCAAGTTGTTCTTGACCCGGTGATGAATTTCTCTGACCAATATCTCTTTTTCTGCAAGCGACGCCTTTAGTTGGTCCTCTACCCGGTTACGCTCAACAATCTCTTGCTTAAGTTGCTCATTGACAATAACCAGATCGGTAGTACGCTCGGCCACTCTTTGTTCCAGGTTATCCACCAAAGCGTTGATACGGGCGGCCATTGCGTTAAAACTATCAGCAAGCTGACCGAGTTCGTCACCGCTATCAATCTGAATACGTTTCTTCAGGTCGCCGGCCTGTAGTTCGCCGGCAACCTGGGTTAACTTGAGTACATTTTGGGTAATGCTGCTATTAAGCACCCAGGCAATAATGCCGACCAGCATTAAGCCCGCCACTGTAGTTGCAACCAATACACCCATTTCCACCCGGCTTGCCTGTTCAATTTGAGCGCGGGCACGCTTAACTTCTTCATTTGCTAAAAAAATCAACTCTTTGGAAATGGGATCAACCGCTTCAGTTTGCAGGTTGAATTCATTAAACTTACTGCGAATAGCAACATCAAGCTCAAGTATTTCTTCGGCTGTGGATAGATAGTTTTCCAAATGCGCCAACGCTTGAGTTTTTTGGTCTGCCTCAAGGGTGGGGATGAATTCAATCGCTTCTTGCAATAGGTGGGCAGTATTGAACGCAGATTGCATAAGAGGCCGTTGACGCGTTAGCCAATAATCTTTTTCAAAGGATTGCATTTGACGATACAAAATAACCAAATTGGGGTCGTCTGCCGTCTGCAAAATGTCCAGTAACAAGGCCGAACGTCGTCTTATCTGCGCTTCCAGGCCAGTTTTAGGGGTGGCTAACTGAGCAACCAGCACAACTGCCCGGTCAAAAGATACCGCATAGCGATCTGCGGTGGAAAGGTATAAATTCAGGTTGACATCGCTCGCTCGCAAAGCGTCGCTCACCTCTGATTCTGAGATAAGGCGTTGCAATTCAGTCCTAAGAGTCACTGCACGGGTAAGATGTTCTTTTACTTGCGGGACAAAAATCTGCCGCGCCTCTAAAAATCCGATGGCAGGATATCGCAAGAAAAAATCCCTTTCATGGCGATGCGCTTCCTCCATCTCTCCATTCATTTCCAACGTCAGGCGCTGGATTTCAGCGCTGGTTAAGATAGTTGTTTCCAGGTGACGTCGAACCGTGGTTAACGTTATGTAGCTGGTTATAGCAACCAGCACAATAAGCGCCAACAACAGGCCAAAGGCGGAGATAAATTTAGTGGTGATGCTTAGTTGTCGCCAGTGTTGGGGAATGGTTTTCCATATGCTCATTGTTTGGTCTCCAAACAACATACTTTGGTTAAATGGCCCTATTGTCGTGTCAAGGCTAAAATGATAGGTAGTATAGCCCCTTGTGGGCGTTATTTCAAGCATAAAACGGGCACAAGGCCCGATGCTACAACCTATCAAAACACGCTTGACACGACACTATTATTCTGGCGTGTAAGTGTATACCACGTTTGATAGCAGCCCTTCAAGCCCGGCGGCCAGATCATCTAAACGGACAATGGTGAAGCTGGTAGAACTGCAATCGCCAAACTTAGTGCAGGTAAAATTACCGGTTACGCCCTCAAAACGACTGGTAGCATATAGCGCCTCGCGCAAGGCTTGACGACCGATGTGAAGTGTCCCATCTTCTTCTTGCAAAGCTACCGCTTCTATGGCGTTAAAAAGTAAATTGGTTGCGTCGTAAACATAGGCAAAACCAACAGCGCGTGTTGACTGGTCATATTTTGTTTCATACGCTGAGATTAATTCTTGTAAGGCCTGGCTTTCTGGCGGGGGCCGGCTAGTGATATACATTCCAACGCCATCTGTGCCTATAGATTCAATAAAGTCATTTGATAGCAGCGCCCCGCCGCCTAAAAGGGTGATATTTTCCAAACCGTCCACCTCTTTAGGAATCGGGATTAAATAACTGTCTCATTTCAGAGCGCAGTAAATGGTAATTAGTAATTAGGGATTGGCTTAATAACCAATTACCATTTACCAATTACAATGTTGAGGGACAGTTATTTAATTCTCATTACTTA
>JAJRVO010000354.1 GCA_024277275.1 Chloroflexota bacterium | reverse complement strand
TGGTTAGAGGGCGGCAGTTTGTCCAGCCCGGCCCAACCCACCGGATCGTACCAGGCCCGTCGCACTGTGCCGTCACGGTTGTACATTGGCCCGGCCGGGACGTTTTCAATGGCAAACGGATCGTGAATATGCAATCCCCACAAACCCCGGTATTGGGAAACCCAGTGCGGCGGCCGGCTAATGACATTGGGCGTACTCCAGGTTTTGCTTTGTCCCGGCCCAATGGATAAACCATCGCCGCGAGCATAATCAACAAAGGGCAAGTGGAAGATGTTTACGCCAGACTGTTCATTGGAACCGGTTTGCTCATCGTAAAATTGGCGTAGTTTTTCCCGCCAAAATTTTTGGGCTTGACCCGTCAGGCGGGCCAGCGCTGCCAGAAAAGGTATCTCCAGTTCGACCAGGTATTCGCCGGCGGTAAAATAGCTGGCGTGCGAACCGGCTCCGGCGTAGATGACCGGATGTTCGCCTGCCTTTTCAAGTTCGGGGTCATCCCAGCGGCGGCGGATATCATCGCCCGAAAGATCGTGCGAGGCGTAGGCTGCCCATTCGGGCGTTACTTCGCCATCCGCCGTTTGGGACAGGTAGATGCAAATCATTTCCCAGTCGGCTTCGTGGTCATTAAAGCCGTAAAAGCCGGATCGCCAGTTGTTAAAGGCGTAAAGGAACCAGTACTGCAACACAATCCAGCCATTCTCGCGCACAACCCGCCCGCAGTAGTGGTACTGCTCTCCTTTTGTCAAAAGGTCTTTGTAGGTGATGGCTGAAGCTGCGGCTGCATCACCCGGCACGCGACCTCGACCCAGAAGTGAGAGCAGAAATAGGGCGTTACTAAAGCGTGACACGTATCCAACTCGGGCCAGCCGTCCCCGGCCGGCGTGGAAAATATTAGCCGGGTCTTGATGGGTTAAGGCGTGTAACTTATACGTGGCCAGCTCCGTCGCAGTCAGAGGGTCGGCAAAGGTCAAAAAGAAAACCGAGTCGAACATATCAGGCCGGGGCGCGGCCAATGTGTCAAGATTAAGTTCACTTTTGCAGTTCAGGCAGACCGGTTTGGAGACCCCCCGGCGTTTGAGCCAAAGGCTACAGGCTTCCACGTAACGGGCCGCATCCATTGGAAAAAACTGCTCGCCGCGCGTGTAGTGAATTACAGGCTCAAAGCGTTGCAGTAAAGCCAGGTCGTCCGCTGCGCTCATCTGCTTTCTCCGGCAATGTCTTGATTATCCGGCTTTGTCCCAAAGGTGGCCCGGACAATGAAGGAGTTGAGATATAAGACCATTATGATACTGTAAAGTATGGTCGCTTCAGAAGCCGGAGATGGGTCTGTAAAGTAGATAAAGAGGCCCACAAATAAAGCCAACCCTTGAACCATCATTGCCAGCAACCAGCCGGATTGATACAGCAAAAAGAAGCCCGCAGCCGCCAGCGCAGCCACCGCAGTCAAGATGGTGAAGACAATGTAAATGGTCAAAGCCTCTGCCGTTTCCAGGCCGTTTCTCCACATAAATTGCAGAAGCGTGGCTTGCAGAAGTAATAAAAGCCCCCCGCTAATTCGTATCCAAAAACCTGGCATGATGGATAGTTACCTCTTTTTTGTGAAGGATTTTCTCTTCCTCATTTACGATAAAAACCAAAACGGCTACCGCAGAACAGGCAAACTTTCGTTTTCCGTCAGCAGTGGTAATGTACGGTTGTTTATTCATCCACCCACCCAGTTCATAATTACCTTGCCCGAATTGCCGGAACGCATCACCTCAAAAGCCTGCTCAAACTCTGTAAAATGAAACTTGTGGGTGATGATCGGGCTGATGTCCAAACCGGTTTGGAGCATTGATTGCATTAAGTACCAGGTCTCGTACATTTCTCGGCCATAGATGCCCTTTATGGTCAGCATATTAAAAATTACCGTGTTCCAGTCTATGGCCAGTTCCTGGGTTGGTATGCCCAACATAGCTATTTTACCGCCGTGGCATATGTTAACCAGCATATCCTTAAACGCCTGGCCGCTGCCGGACATCTCAAGGCCCACGTCAAAGCCCTCCTTCATCCCCAGCTCTTGCTGAACCTCCTCAATGCTTTTTTCTTTGATGTTGAGGGCTACGGTGGCTCCCATTTTCTTGGCCAGTTCCAGCCGGTAGGGGTTCATATCCGTGGTGACAATGTAGCGCGCCCCGGCATGTTTTGCTATCGCAGTCGCCATAATGCCAATGGGGCCGGCTCCGGTAATCAGCACATCTTCGCCCAGTATTTTGAATGACAGGGTAGTGTGAGTGGCATTGCCAAACGGGTCAAAAATGCTCAAAATATCCATTGGGATGTTGGGATCGGCGTGCCAGATATTTGTGACCGGAATGCGAATATACTCGGCAAACGCGCCGGGCCGGTTCACCCCCACCCCCCTGGTGGCGTTACACAAATGGCGCCGACCGGCCAGGCAATTGCGACACCTGCCGCAAACAATATGCCCTTCGCCGACAACGATATCTCCAATTTCAAGGTCATGCACATTGCTGCCCATAGCGGCAACTGTGCCAACAAACTCATGCCCAACCACCATCGGCACTGGAATTGTTTTTTGCGCCCAGGTATCCCAGTTCCAAATGTGTACGTCTGTGCCGCAAATGGACGCTTTATGGACTTTTATCATAACATCGTTAATTCCAAACTCGGGAACCGGAACCTCCTCTAACCATAGGCCCGGTTTTGAATGTTTCTTGACAAGAGCTTTCATTGTTTTCTTCATTATAGTATTACCTCGCAACATTTGCGTTATCCGCGAGAATCATTTGTTCATTGTTAATTGCTCATTGTTAATTTGCGGCTTGCCGCTATGCTTAAAACCTCTTTAATTCTATCATGCCGGCGTATCGTTGTCTCCAAAGACAAACAGGTCGCCAATAGACTGGCGCAGATAGTTGCGCCGAATGGCCTCGCCGAAGATAGGGGCTACGGAAAGCGTCTTTAATTTGGGATGACGTTTTTCTGGCGGGATGTGAACCGTATCGGTTGTTACAATTTCTGTGATTTGAGGAATCGCGGCTATCTTCTCTAGCCCTCCCCGGACAAAAACGCCGTGCGTGCAGGCTACCCAAATCTCTTCAATACCTCGCTCAATTACAAGCCTGCTGATTTCACGGATAGAGCCTCCTGTGGCAATCTCATCATCGTAAATCAGGGCGCGTTTACAGCCTTGTATTTGCTGGCCGACTATGCCGCTGATGCGCACCTCTGTATCAGAAATACGCTCTTTGTTACCCGCCGCAACCGGCAGCCCTAAATCTCTGGCAAAGCGAGCGGCTGATTTGGCTTGTCCCATATCGGGCGCTACCACAATGGTGTCCGATAGATTCCGTTTTTTGAAGTGGTGGTTAAAAATAGGCCGGCTGCTAAGCGGGTCGGTGGGTATACTGAAAAATCCATGCACCTGGGGCGAGTGGAGCATCATGGTCATGACCTGAGTGGCCCCGGCCGTTTGTAGCAAATCGGCAATTAATCGGGCAGTGATGGAGATACGAGGCGCGTCTTTTTTGTCGGATCGGGCAAAGGAGAAGTAAGGAATAATGGCCTGGATTTCTCTGGCCGCCGCCGCTCTGGCAATGTCCAGCATCATCAGTAGTTCCATCAGGTGGTCGTTTACGGGGGGAGAAAGCGATTGCACAATAAAAACTTTGCGCGAGCGTACGCTCGCGCAAAGTTGGATGTACAGGTTGTCATTACTAAAGCGGGTAATTTTGGTGTTGTCGAGCGGCACGCCTAAGTAGCGAGCAATCTCGGCGGCAAGCTGGGGTTGGGAACTGCCGCAAAAAAAACGAATTTCGCCGGGGTCAATTTCCTCTGTAGTCATTTGTTTTCTCCATACCGCTTACCAAACTATCGGATATTTACCAATGACTGCCCCAGCCCAGTTATCAGTGGTTAGTGGTTAGTGGTTAGTGGTCAGTGGTTAGTGGTTAGTGGTTAGTGGTTAGTGGTTAGTGGTTAGTGGTTAGTGGTTAGTGGTTAGTGGTCAGTGGTTAGTGGTTAGTGGTTAGTGGTTAGTGGTTAGTGGTTAGTGGTTAGTGGTCAGTGGTTAGTGGTTAGTGGTCAGTGGTTAGTGGTTAGTGGTCAGTGGTTAGTGGTTAGTGGTCAGTGGTTAGTGGTTAGTGGTCAGTGGTTAGTGGTTAGTGGTCATAATTGTCAATTATTGACTACTGACTACTGACTACTGACTACTGACTACTGACTACTGACTACTGACTACCGATTACCGATTACTGATTACCGGCTCTACTCCCAGGTGCGCTCATCAACCACCGCACGGGCTGAAGCGTCAATTGAATCGGTCTCGACAAATGTAACCACGTCGATTTTTAGGCGACAAGCCTGGCTGACGGCGGCTTTTACTTCCTGGCCCAGCGCGTCTTTATCCGCTGATGCGTCCTTCAACTCTATGCGCAGTTCAACGTTGTCTCGCGTCTCGGGGCGAGTAACAATGGCCTGGGAATTGCCCAGAGCCTCAAACTTGCCGATGGCCGCTTTCATTTGCAGAGGGTGCAGGAACATACCCCGAACCTTGACGGCATCGCCCACGCGCCCCATCCAGCCCTTGATGTATTGGTAATAACCCTCATCATCCGGCTCGCCGATGTAGGCGCTTAAATCGCCCGTACCAAGACGGACCAGGGGATAAGTTTCATTGAAGGTGGTGACTACGACGTGTCCCGGCTCGCCTGGAGGAACGGGTTGGCCTGATCCGGGATCGACAATCTCGACGATCATATTTGTGGCCAGCCGCATGGCTGACTCGCCTGTCCGGTCGTAGGCAATAATGCCCAACTCTGCGGTGGCGTAGGCGCTGGTGGTAATCATACCATGATCTTGCTCAAAAAAGGCTCGCAGCGAGGGGGGGTAGGGTTCGGCGCTAAAGAAGGCTTTTTTCATGGGGATATCTTGACCGGGAATGCCCATTTCTTTGGCTTTTTCAAAAATTATCTTTAAAAAGCTGGGAGCGCCCACGTAGCCGGTAGCGCCCAGAGCCATCATAATTTGCACTTGATACTCGGTGTTGCCGGGGCCGGTAGGCACTACGGTGGCTCCGGTGGCCCTGATAGCGCCGTCAAGCAAGATACCGGCGGGAACCAGGTGGTACGAAAAGGTGTTGAAGACAATATCGCCGCTGCCCATGCCAATGGCCTTAAAAGCTCCAATGTCCCATTCTTCCGACTCGCCTTCGGCTTCGCCTTCAAAGATGGGGCCGGGAGAAATAAAGATACGGGTCAGGCTCTCTTTAGGCACGGCCAGCCAGCCGCCAAAGGGCGGGTCTTGTTGTTGCGTTTGGGCTATTTGATCTTTGGTGGTGACCGGAATTCTTGGCAAATCGGCCAGGGTTTGAATATCGGCGGGGGTAACGCCGGCGTTGTCCATAATCTGGCGCAGGGCCGGAGCGTTTTTGTAGCCATGCACAATGGCTCGTCTAAGGCGACTATTTAGGGACATAAGGTTCTCCTTTTTGATTTTCACAGGATGCTGCCTGCCGGCAATTGTGCCAAACAGGCTGGATTATAATAGCATATAACATAACGCGGCAAGCCGCAAATGAACAATGAGCAATTAACAATTAACAATTAACAATTAACAAATGATTCTCGCGGACGACGCAAATGTTGCGAGGTAATACTATAAAGTAATGTCAATCGGCGTGACGGGTCAAAGGCTAGTTGATTAGCTTTCCTCGCCCGGCCCATTCCTTTTCGCGCAGCACGTACTTTTGCACCTTGCCGGTGGAAGTTTTGGGCAGGTTGCAAAACTCTACGGCCACCGGGCATTTAAAGTGAGCCAGACGTTCCCGGCAAAAGTCGATAATTTCCGTTTCGGTGGCGGTTTGGTTCTCTTTTAAGGTGACAAAGGCTTTAGGCCGTTCGCCCCACTTTTCATCGGGGATGGCGATGACGGCGCACTCTAAAACGGACGGGTGACTGGCGACGACTTGCTCGACCTCGATTGTCGAGATGTTCTCGCCGCCGGAGATGATGATGTCTTTTTTGCGGTCGCGCAGTTCAATATAGCCGTCGGGATGCCACACGCCAAGATCGCCGGAGTGGAACCAGCCGCCCCGGAATGCCTGGGCAGTGGCCTCCGGCTGCTCAAAATAACCTTTCATCAGGTTATTGCCTCGCATTACCACCTCGCCTATGGTTTGGGCGTCCCGGGGAACATTTTTCATATCGTCGTCAACCACGCGCACCAAATCGGCAATTAAGTACGCCTGACCCTGCCGGGCATTGAGGCGGGCTTGCTCTTCGATGGGTAGCTCATCCCACTCCTCGTGCCACTCGCAAATGGTATGGGGGCCGTAGGTCTCGGTTAGGCCGTAGACGTGGATGGGGCGGAAATTTAGCTCCTTAAGTTGACCCAGTAAGGTGGGCGAGGGCGGCGAGGCGGCAATGGTGACGGTGACGGGGCGCTCAAGTCGCTCCGCCTTTGGGTGATTCACCAGCATGACCTGGACTGTAGGCGCGCCGTTGTAGTGAGTCACGCCCTCATTTTTTATCAGGTCCCAGATTTGGCCGGCATCCACCTGGCGCAAGCAAACGTGCGTAGCGCCCACCGCCGTGACGGCCCAGGTAAAGCACCAGCCGTTGCAGTGAAACATAGGCAGCGTCCACAAGTAAACGCTGTCAAAAGTCATCCCGGTTTCGATGATCTCGCCCAGAGCGTTAAGGTAGGCTCCCCGGTAGGTGTAAAGCACCCCCTTGGGCTGGCCGGTGGTGCCGGAGGTGTAGTTCATCGAGATCGGTTCTTCTTCATTTTCCAGCCAGCTTTCAACCGGGTCGGGCGACCCGGCGGCCAAATATGCTTCGTAGGGATCGTCGGGGGCGCCGGTGTCGTCAATGCGGATGACTTGCAGATTTGAGGTATCGATAGGGTCGACGAGAGGCTCTAATTCAGCGTCGACAAAGAGGAAGGTTGCCCCTGAGTGATTCAGGATGTACTCGATTTCTGCCGAACTTAAGCGGGTATTGATAGAAACCAGAATGCCTCCGGCAGCGGGCACGCCAAAGTGGGCTTCGAGCATGGGGGGGATGTTGGGACACAGAAAGGCTACGCGATCATGCTTTTGCAGTCCGGCGGCGCGTAGGTGAGAGGCCAGACGGTTCACGCGCTCTTCAAGCTGGCGGTGGGTATAACGCCGGTCGCCGTGTATCACGGCCACCTTGTCGGGCAATACATACGCGCTGCGGCGCAAAAAACTGACCGGCGTTAACTCGGTTCGGTAGACGGGTTGGGTTGTGTTTTGTGGCATGGTAAACCTCCTTGTATAAAATGATGAATGATGGATGATGAATGATGAATTTTTATTGCGGTGTGGAGAAGTTCATTATATTCTCAACATTAATAAATGCAAGATTTTTTTATGGTAAAATTGCAAAATCCCCCGTCGCGCCGCCATCAGGTTAGTATCTTAGAGCGTGTTTCTTAAAGACCGCAGAGGTTTTTTGCGAGATATTTTCAAGCGAATTTGCC
>JAJRVO010000353.1 GCA_024277275.1 Chloroflexota bacterium | reverse complement strand
AGGTCGACAAATTGCCGGGGTAGATAGTCCAAAATATCCAGCAGGTTTTGGCAGATGGTTTTGTTTAAGATGGCTTCAAGTGGGGCAACCGAATCGAGCCGAACCAGCCGTGTTTGGTAGCGGGTAATTTCCTCGTCAGTGAGGGTTATCGTTCGATTGCGAGGGGCGCGTGTTTTTTTTGACACTGGACTAAACCGGATGCAACCCCGGAAACTCTAGTCCCATCTTTTCCTCCCAGCCCAACATTACATTCATTGTCTGCACCGCGCTACCGGCTGCGCCTTTCATCAGGTTGTCGATGGCGGCGATAATTACCACCCGGTTTGAGTTTTCCTCCACCTCAAAACCGACATCGCAGAAGTTTGTTCCGGGTAAAAGTTTGGGGTCGGGATAGCGAAAGATGCCGCTTTTTTGCTTGACCAGTCGGACAAAAGGTTCCGGTTTGTAGGCTTTGCGGTATAATTTCCACAAATCCTTGTCGACCAGCTTCTCATTTAAGATGCAGTGAGCCGTCACCAACGCCCCCCGAATCAACTCAATAGACGTGACTGACATATACAGCTCAAAATCATCGCCCAATGCCTGCCGAACCTCGGCTTGATGGCGGTGGCCGGTGGGTTTGAAGGAACGCACTGCGCCGCTTCGCTCCGGGTGGTGCGAGCCTTCGTTGGGCCGCGCCCCGCCTTCCGATGAACCAACCTTGATATCGGCCACCACGCTGCCCCCGGCCAGCAGCCCGGCATCGGCCAGGGGAGCCAGGGCCAGGTTAGTTACCGTGGCGTTGCAGCCGACGCCGCTGGTATACTTGGCCCCGGCCAACTCGGCTCGATATCGTTCCGGCAGGCCGTAGACAAACTTGCCCAGCCACTCCGGGGCCGGATGGGTTTCGCCATACCATTGGGCGTAGGCATCAGCGTTGCGCAGGCGGAAGTCGGCGGAGGTGTCGATGATGTACTCGGCCAGCCCGACAAAACGCTCAATATGTTTGGCCAAGTAGCCGTGCGGCTGGGCCAAAAAGAGCAGGTCGCACGCTTCCAGGGTGTCGGGATGCGAGAATTGCAGGTTAGTCGCCTCGCGCAGGTTGGGGTGGGCATTATGCGTAAATTTGCCCATTTGACTGACGCTGGTAATCTGTTTGACATTTATCTGAGGATGAAACAGCAACAGACGCAGCAACTCTCCGCCCACGTAGCCGCTGCCCCCTACAATACTGACGTTTAGTTTTTCTGTCATTGGTTTACTCTAAATTCTTTGTTGGAGTGTCGAAGTTACAAAGTGAAGGGCTTGTCCAGAAACAACTTTGGCTTCTTTACGGATAAAACACAATAAATGCAAAGCCATTTTTGGACAAATCCAAGCATAGCGGAACTTTGGTTTTACCAAAGCTGTGTTTTTGACTCCGCTAAACTTCTCTATGGCCTACCTTTGCAACGTAATCAACTACCACTTCCGGGATATTGACCCCCGTGGTGTCGATGCTGTTGCGAAACTCCATTGTATAGTTCACTTCATTGACCAGCAGTTGCCCATCCCGCGTTTCCAGCAAATCGACGGCGACCACGCCCCCACCAACTGCACGGGCGGCGGCCAGCGATAGCTTGTTGATTTCAGGTATCACCGGGCAATTTTCGGCCCGACCGCTGCGAGCGGTGTTGGTAATCCAGTGTTTGTTGTAGCGGTAAATAGCGGCAATGGTCTCATTGCCAACCACAAAACTGCGGATGTCGCGGGCCGGTTTGTCGATATACTCTTGAATGTAAAAAACAGAGTGGTGATAACTGCCCAAAACCTGTTTATGCTCCAAAATGGCCTCGGCAGCTTCACGGTCATTTACCTTAGATAGCAGTCGCCCCCAGGAACCAATAGAGGGTTTCAGTACCACCGGATAGCCCATCTCCTCAATGGCTTGCAAAGCCGACTCCGGGGTAAAGGCAACTTTGCAGCGAGGCGAAGGCACTTTGTCTCTAATTAAGGCCGAGGTTGTTTCAAGTTTATTACCGCAAATCAGAGCCACTTCGTAACTGTTGACGGTGGGGATGCCCCAATCGTTTAAAATACGCAGGGCGTACAGAGCGCGCGAGTGATTGACGCAACGTTCAACCACCACGTCATATTTGCTCCAGCCATTCTCATGCAAGTCAAAGATAATCTTCCGGTCGTCAAGCACATCAACATCCAGCCCCCGTTTATCAAAGGCTTGCAAGAGCAGCTTTTCTTCTACCCGTACCCGGGATAACAGTATCGCTATTTTCATTGGTAATTCTCAGTAATGAAAGATGCAGTAAATAACAAATCGGCAAATGGCGAAATCAGTATCTTTGTAGAAACTATTCATCATTCATCATTCACCATTCACATTCGTTATTCCCTACTCCCCCCAATCCTCTTCCTCCTCCGGGGCTAACTCCAACGTGGGCGGATCAAGCTTGACCACCTCAAGTTCCATACCGCATTCGGCGCACTGTACAATTTCGCCTTCCATTACGTCGTCCGGCAAAGTAACATCAGCGGCGCACTCTGGACATTCGGCTTGTTTGCTCATTGTAAAAAACTCCTTTTCGTATAAAATAGATACTCTGTAGATGAGATGGTTCACAATTCTGTTGACACTTTTCTACCCGACGAACGACGAATGACGAATGAGGAACGAAAAAGGGCTGTACATTCACAATTTTTCCGTCGTCCGTCGTTCGTCAAAAGTGTAAAGTCAAGTTCGATGTCCTATGAACCATTCCATGTAGATGTAAAACATAAAACGTGAAATGTAAAACGTCTTTGCCCGATCTTTTCACGTTTTACGTTTCACGCTTTGTGGCTTGAAACTGCTTTGTGTCTTGCCAACATCCACTTGTAACGGCTGATAATACCACACTTCGCGGGATAATGTAAATTGGAGAAAAAGGACTCAACAGCCGCAATTTATAACGCTGATCTGATAAAAACGCTGACTGCCCTCAATGAAATTGGGGCCAGAATCAATCGTTTGGGGATGGGCTACGATTTACGCGCAACGTTGCGACTAATTGCCGAGGGCGCTGTGCAAGCCGTGGCCGCCGGGATTGATCCAACGGTGTCGCAAACGGACGGGGGCGCATCGGCGGTAATCTGGATTTATGATGAGGCTCGTCGGGAATTTGACCTTGCCTCACGGGTCTCCGCAGGCGAACCGGAGGGGGCGTCGGTGGATGATTTTCCGCGCCAGGATGGATTGGGGCAGCAGGCTATTGATCGTCGCTGCCGCTTACTCTCGTATGAAGCGGGGCCGACCAAAATTCATCCCGCCAAGCAAGAGGCCGGAGCGCGCTCGTTAGTCTGTTATCCGCTGATTGTCAGCGACGAAATTGTGGGCGCCCTTTACGTTTATCGCCGCGATAAACATCGCTTTAACGAGCTTGAACTGCTCATCCTTGACAACTTTGTTCACCTGGCCGGAATGGCTATTCATTATGGCCGGCGGATTGGCGGTTTAAGCGAGGCTTTGGCTCGTAAGATAAGAGAAATGGAAAAAATCAGGCGAGCGTCGCACCTGATTAGTAGTCGCACTAATTTGGATGAAATGCTGCCTGAAATCTTGTCCATTGGCCTGGATATGACCGCCGCCCAATACGGCAGTTTTGACCTGTACGATAAAAGACAGGATTTGTTAATTAGCAAAGCCCTGACCGGCAGTAGAGAACGTCCGGCTGCCGAGCAACCGCCCTTGCCGGTAAATGACCAAAGCGTGGTGGGCTGGGTGGCCTCAAGGCAGCAATCGCTGCGGATTACGGATTTACAGGAGCCGCAGTGGCAGGCTATTTACCAGCCGCTTCCCTTTGATCGGGAGATGCGCTCCGAGTTGGCCGTGCCTTTGATTGGGGCCGGCGGCGGGTTGGAAGGCGTTTTGAATATTGAAAGCCCCAACCCCAACGCTTTTACAGAAGAAGATCAACATTTGCTGGAGGCGTTGGCTGCGCAAGCTGTGATAGCCATTCAGGAAATTCGCCTTTTGGACGCGATGCAGGAAATTGTAGAGGTGTTGCTAACCGCTCCGGTTGATGACTTGTTGAAACTCATTATTGAACGGGCTTGCGATCTAATTAACGCTTCAGCCGGATTTATCTGGATAGTATCCGAACCCGACACCCTGGTTATGCGCCAATCCACCGAGTCGCAACGATTAGGCGAGAAGTTGTCGATGCGCCGTAGCTTGACCGGCCAGGCCGTGCTGCTGCACCAACCAATTACCATTGACGATGTGCGCGTCTATTCCGGTTTTCAAAAGCGCGACCTGGCTCTTGAGCAAGGCTGGGTCTCGGCCATTATTGTGCCGCTGTTAACGCCCAATGATGGCGGTACGGTAGGTAGTTTTAACCTGTATACCTCAAAGCTGCGCGACTTTTCCGCCTGGGATAAAAAGCTGCTCACCTGCCTGGCTAATCACGCTGCCGTTGCCATTAGAGACGCCGAGCAGTTGACCCAACTCAAGGAAACTCAGGAACGTCAGGCCATTGCCGAAACCTTTGCCGCCGTGGGCGATGTAGGGGCCAACCTGGTCCACCAATTAAACAACAAATTTGGGGCCATTTCCGTGCGGGTGCAGGGCATTGAAGATAAATGCGCCCAGGCGCTTGAAACCTGGCCCTACCTGGCCGATAACCTGCAAGAAATTGCCCGAAGCTCTTATCAGGCCATGACCATTGTTCGCGACTCGATGGCTCACTTGCGGCCTGCTCAACCCCAACCGGTCGAGGTGTTGCCGTGTATTGAACGCGCTTTGCAACGCGCCACCCTTGATCCCGCCGTTGAAATTTTTCAAACCGGTCTGGAGAATCTGCCTCGAGTTTGGGCCGGTGAAAAGCAGTTGGAAATGGTCTTTTATAACCTCGTCGATAACGCCCTTAAAGCTATGGCCGGGCAGGGGGAACTGCATCTTAAGGGTAAATGGCTTGGTGATGAAGTGGCCGTTACTATTGTCGACACCGGCCCCGGCATTCCGCGCGAGATGCAAACTCAAATTTTTGAATTTACATCTGCCGTGAATCGCTCAAAAGAAAAGCAAGGACGTTTGGGTTTTGGTTTGTGGTGGGTTAAAACATTTGTCGACCGCTTTGGCGGTCGGGTGGCGCTTGAAAGCGAACCGGGCCGGGGCAGCGCGTTCACGGTCTGGCTGCCTGCGGAAAAGAGAAATTAAATGGCAAAACAATTTATTTTAGTTGTTGAGGATGACCCCGCCTGGCAGGATATCTTCATCGAACTTGTTGGCGACGCAGGCTTTGACCCGGTCGCAGTATCCACCTATGAAGAAGCGCTGGCGGCGTTGTCTGCCCGGAGCTATGTTTTAGCCGTGGTCGATATTTCGCTATCTTTGCCGGATCACGCCGACCGGGGCGGCGTAGAGGTCTTGAAAAAAATTGAAGAGTCTCCCGCCAGATTGCCGGCCATTGTGGTAACCGGCTATGCCACAGTCAATCTAGCTATTGAGACGCTGGTGGAGTTGGATGCAGTTAACTTTTTCCGCAAAGAAGAGTTTAACCGCCGCGAATTTGTGCGCGTGGTTAAGAAAGAGGCCGGGGCCAGAGATGCCCTCCAGAGTTTAAGCGACCGTGAATGTGAGGTACTCGATCTGATGATTCAGGGCCAAACCAACAAAGAAATTGCCGAAGCTCTGATTGTCAGCGTCAACACCGTTAAAAAGCACGTCCAGAATATTTTCACCAAGCTCAATGTAAGCGCCCGCGCCGCAGCCGTAGCCAGAGCGTTGGGGGAGGAGTAGCGTGGAGAGTTGCTCTTCTATTTCCATTAGTGGTATAATTCGGTTGGGAACAAGGTCTTCTAATAAAGAAGGTCTTTTGAAAAGAAGGAAGTAATGTCATTAAATTTAAAGGTTAGACCTAGTCGCGGCGAGCGTCGAAGCAGGCAATACCGGCGTATGCTGGCATTGGCAGGCGCAGCCTTATTTTTGGCTTGCCTGGTTGCTTTGCAGCGCGAACAATGGCCCCGGCAAGCCCTGGCCAATTTAAGTCAGGATGTTCTGGCCTCTGTGCCGATTACCGTGGTGCGAGCGCCGTCTCAATCGGACCCATCACCCCCTCAGGCAGAACAAACCGGGGCTGACTCGGTGGCGATGGTTAATTCCGCCGTAGTAGAAAACCCTCACAGTGACGCCTACACCGCCGACCTTTACGCCTTTACCGGCAAAGACCCCGTGCCGTGGCCCAATGTGGCCGGTCGAGCCAGAATTGAAATCTACGTTGTCCAATCCGGCGACAGCTTGTGGGAGATTGCCGAACGGTTTCAGTTGGATATAGACACCCTGCGCTGGTCTAACCCAGAGTTAGAGCGCAACCCCGATATCCTCTCTGTTGGGACCGAGTTGCGGATTTTACCCGTGCCGGGCGTTTACCACACGGCAATCGCAGGCGACACCATCGAGTCTGTTGCGGCCCAATATGGCGTGGCCGAAGCTGCTATTACCAATTTCCCCCCCAATGCTCTCTTTCCGCCCTATGAGTTGGAACAGGGGCAGGGCTTGATTGTGCCTTATGGCCGCAAAGATGTTGTAACTCCCAAACCCTCGTTGGCCCCTGACGCGGCTATAGCCTGGCCGCTGGTTGGCGTAATTACCAACGGCTTTAAACCGGAACACCCGGCCCTTGACATTGGCGCGCCCTACGGCGCAACCGTTTACGCCGCCGATGACGGAACTATCACCTACGCCGATTGGGCCAAAACGGGCTACGGCTACACCATCATCATTGACCATGGCGATGGACGCGAGACGTGGTACAACCACCTCAAAGGAACCCTGTTGAGCAGCGGTTTTGTCGCTCGCGGCGCTCCCATAGGCCAGGCGGGCAGCACAGGGCGCTCTACCGGGCCTCATCTTCACTTTGAGCTACGGCTCAACGGTGAGCGTGTCAACCCCATTGAATATCTACCAAGTGCAACACCCCAATAATTGATAATTGATAATTGATAATTGATAATTGATAATTGATAATTGATAATTGATAATTGATAATTGTTCATTGTTAATTTGTTTACTGCCAACTTTCCAAAACTCGTTTAACCTCCGCCACAAAATAATCCGCCGTTGCGCCGTCCAGAATGCGATGATCAAAGGTAAGGCAGAGATAAGCCATTGGCCGGACAGCAATCATCCCATCGATAACTACCACCCGTTCCTGAATTGCGCCTGCGCCCAAAATGCCACATTGCGGCTGGTTGATAATGGGCGTGGCAAACAAACTGCCCGATACGCCGTGATTGGTCAGCGTAAACGTGCCTCCCCGCACCTCATCCGGGGTCAGCTTGTTTGACCGGGCGCGCTCGGCCAGATCGTTGACGGTCCGGGCCAGGCCCATCAGATTTAGCTCGTCCGCTTGCTTGATGACGGGCACAATTAGCCCTTGTTCCAAAGCGGTAGCCATACCAATATTTATTTCCGGGCGCAAGATGATGCCCTCGTCGCTCCAACTGCTGTTAGCCATTGGATGGACTTGCAGCGCCTGGGCTATGGCCGCAATCAAGTACGGCGTAAAAGTCAACCGAACCCCCTTTTGGGCAAATTGCGCCTTATGCGCCCGGCGATGGGTCATCACCGCCGAGAAATCGGCCTCAAAGACGGTGGTCACGTGAGGGCTGGTGGCTTTGCTCATCACCATATGCTCGGCAATGGCGCGGCGTATGCCGGTTAGGGGGACAACTTGACCGGGAACTTTCGCCGGGACCGGCGCGGGCGGCTGCGGGGTAGGGGTCGATGGAGAAACAGGCGCAGTTGGCGCGGGAGAGGCAGGGGGGCGGCTTTCGATGTAGGCCAACACATCCTTTTTGGTAATCCGTTTGTTGTGGCCTGTGCCTGTAATTTGGGTCAGGTCAAGATTGTGTTCTACCGCCATACGGGCCACCACCGGGCTAACGCGCTTCCCGGCTGCTTTGCGACTGTATGGCGGGTGGCGGTCATGATGTCGAGGATAGGACAGCGCCGCCCCCGCCGTGGATGGAACCGGCTGGTCAACCTGGCCGTCTGTTTTTGGCGATGGGACCGAGACGTCTTCCTCCGGCAGGCCGATAATGCCCAACACCGTACCCACCGCTACCATCTGGCCCGGCTGCACCAGAATTTTTAATAGCGATCCCGCAGCCTCGGCCACAATCTCGGTGGTTACTTTATCAGTTTCAACCTCCAGGATAGGGTCATCTTGCTCAACAGGCTCACCCTCGGCCTTTAGCCAGCGCGTGATGGTGGCTTCTACTACACCCTCGCCCATTTCGGGCAGTACAATTTCAGTACTCATAGAAAGCTCCTTGTTATGATTAACCCAAGTTGCTGTCCGGCCAAGCCAACAGTCAGAAAAATCAACCATTCAGCGCCAAATAGGCCAGAAGTAGGGAGTATGAAGTAAGAAGTAAGGAGATTTTTCCCTACTTCTTACTTCATACTCCCTACTTCCCGGTTTAATGTTATAGGCGACAACTTGAGTTATTGTTAATTAAATCACCGAATTGACCGCTGCGTATAAAATAGCGGATACTTGGCCGGGTTAGATTCGTGCATTAGCTCGTAAACCGTCTCAAAGGTGTGATCGATGTTTGGTTTTGAGAAGTAATCGCCATCCGAGCCGTAAGCCGGGCGGTGTTCTTTGCCGGTGAGCGTACGCGGCTCCGCGTCGAGCCAGTGATACCCGCCCTGTTTTTCCAGCACTTGCTGCAACATGCACGAGGTCGCCCCGCCGATAACGTCCTCGTCTACGCACACCAGGCGGTTGGTCTTTTTGAGCGACTCGGTAATAAGGCCGAACCGGTCAAAGGGCAACAGCGTTTGCACGTCAATCACTTCGACCTCTATGCCCACTTTGCTGAGGGCTTCGGCGGCCTCCAAAACAATGGCGCACATTGCCCCATAAGTGATGAGCGTTACGTCCGACCCCGGTCGTAGAATCTCCGGCACGCCCAGAGGAATGGCGACGTCGCTCAGGTTGTCGGGCAGGCGTTCTTTTTTGCGGTAGCCGTTCAGGACTTCTATCACCAGGCCGGGGTCGTCGCCTTGCAACAGGGTGTTGTAGAATCCGGCGGCGCGAGTCATATCTCGCGGCACAATGATGTGGATGCCCCGCAGCAGGTGCATGAGATTGCCGGTTAACGAGCCGGAGTGCCACACCCCTTCCAGGCGGTGGCCGCGCGTGCGGATAATGACCGGCGCTTTTTGCCCGGCCACGGTGCGCCAGCGCAGCGAGGCCAAATCGTCGGACATAATTTGGACGGCGTACAAAATGTAGTCCAGGTATTGAATTTCGGCAATGGGGCGCAGGCCGCGCATAGCCAGCCCAATAGCCTGGCCGATAATGGTGGTTTCGCGGATGCCGGTATCGGCCACGCGCAAGCGGCTGTATTTGGCTTGCAACCCGGCCATCGTTTGGTTAACGTCGCCCAGATGCCCCACATCTTCTCCAAAGGTGATGACGCGCGGGTCGCGGGCAAACATCGTGTCGAAAAATTTATTGAGAATTTGGTGACCGTTAATTTCGGGGGCGTCGGGGCTGTAGACCGGCTTAACTTCCGTTATGTTCAGGGGCGACCCCGGCCCGTGGTTGGTCAGGTTGGAACTGAACAGGTCCTGGTAAACTTGCTTGTGGCTGTCTCTCCAGGCGATTAATTCTTGCCGGGCCGGAATGTCTTCGTCGCGGGTTAATCTCAAGACTCTCAACGAGGTAATCATAGAGTCTCGACGCCGGGGGAAGGGAAATCTGAATAGGAACTTTTTGGTCTCTTTTAGCTTGTCGGCATAGACCGATTTTTGGATAATGGCGTCAATGATATTGATGACCGCTTGCCTGTCATCTTCAGTCGAGGCTACAAAGGCGTCCCAGGCTTCTTGCTGACCGGCGCGGGCAATATCGGCTTCTTCGGCTTCATATTGGTCCAACTCGTCGGCGGTAGCCACCCCTTCGGCGACTATCCATTGGCGCAGTTGTTTAAGGCAGTCAAACTCTTGCTCCCACTGCAATCGCTCCTCCGGTTTGTACCGCTCGTGGCTGCCGGAGGTGGAGTGTCCCTGCGGTTGGGTTAGTTCCGTGACGTGGAGAATGGCCGGAACGTGCGACTCGCGTGCGGACTGGACCGCTTGCCGGTACGTTTCCAGCAGGGCCGGATAATCCCAACCCTTAACCCTGTAGAGGTCAAAGCCGGTCCCCCCTTTTTCGCGTTGAAAGCCGGCCAGCAGCGCCGACAAATCTTCTTTTAATATTTGATACTTGTTGGGCACCGAGATGCCGTAGTCGTCATCCCAAATACTGATTACGGCCGGGACGCGCAACACCCCAATGGCATTGATGGACTCCCAAAACATTCCCTCGGCGCACGTGGCGTTGCCGATGGTGCCAAAGGCCACTTCGTTGCCGTTGTGAGAAAATTGGGTAAACTGTTTCAGCTCCTCCACTTCGCGGTAAAGGCGCGAGGCGTGGGCCAGCCCAATCAGGCGCGGCATCTGCGAGCCGGTGGGCGAGATGTCGGCGGCGCTGTTGTATTGTTGGGTCAAATCGCGCCAACTGCCGTCGGGGTTAAGGCTGCGGGTGGCAAAGTGGCAGCTCATCATCCGGCCCCCGGAGGCCGGTTCAGCCTTGAGGCTGGAGTGGGCGTACAACTGGGCAAAAAAGGCCGGCACGGTCAGTTCGCCCAGGGCCAGCATCAGGGTTTGGTCGCGGTAGTACCCGCTCCGAAAATCCCCCTTTTGAAAACTGTGGGCCATTGCAATCTGGGCCACTTCCTTACCGTCGCCAAATATGCCAAATTTAGCCCGACCGCCCAACACCTCGCGCCGCCCAATCAGGCTCATATGGCGACTGCGGCAGGCAATTCTGTAATCTTGAATGATTTGTTCTGTTGTTAAAGCAATTTTTTTTGATGTCATTGTACAAAGATTCTCCGTTGAAACTTTTGTGTGTAGAGAGGATTCGGTAATTCAACGTAGCCGTCAAAATGGACGAATGACGAACGACGGCGGACGATTAAAACGATAGATGAAGAGTTTTGTCGTTAGTCCATCGTCGTTCGTCCGGTTGACCAAAACGCTCCAAACATTTACCGAATCATCTCGCGTATTAAGTTGAGGTTACGCATCCTGTGCAGCGACTATTTTATAGGTTCTTAGCACACTTTGTCAATATTGGCGGTATCCTTCTCGGTTAGGGGGAAATCACAATTGCAAAATCTCGACAAGCTGAGTATGATAGAGGCGAGATGCGAGGATGGTTTTTTGTCACACAAGACACAACACGCAAGACATCTTGTCTCCCCAAGTAATTTCTTAGGACGCTTGTTACTCGTTGCCTTCGGACTACTTGCTCCGCTGCTGATTCTGGAAATCGGCGCGCGGGTGGTCGATCTGGCCCCACCGCCCGAACCGAATCCGGCTATTTGGACGCCGCATCCGCTGTTTGGCTGGTGGCACCTGCCCCACAGTGGCGGCACTTTTCACAGCGACTACAACGAATT
>JAJRVO010000352.1 GCA_024277275.1 Chloroflexota bacterium | reverse complement strand
ATATCAAGAAGCCGTTGCTAATGTAGAAATCATAATTCAGGAATGGATTGAAACTGCAAAAGAACTTGGTCGCCCAATTCCTGAATCCAAAGGGCGTTTGGTCTTTGCATAACTCATCATACGTGGATTTACATGAACTCATACGAAGACACCCTGACATATTTTTATAGCTACGCGCGTTTCAACCCCGGCGACGTTACGCGCTGGAGTCTGGACCGTTTGCGGGCGCTGTTGGCCCGGCTGGGAAACCCGCACAAAAAATTTCCGTCGATTTTGATTGCCGGGACCAAAGGAAAAGGTTCTACAGCCGCAATTTGCGAGAGTATTCTGCGCGAAGCCGGTTACAAAACGGGACTGTATACCTCGCCTCACTTACACTCTTTCAGAGAGCGTATTCGGTTGACCGGAGAGTTGATTACAGAAGAAACTTTGATAGCTCTGGCTAACAGGCTAAAACCTTACTTTGAGTCGACGCCGGACTTGACCGCTTTTGAGCTGATTACCACCGTGGCTTTTGTGGCCTTTGCCGAGGCCGAAATTGACGCGGCTGTAGTAGAGGTGGGCCTGGGCGGCCGGTTGGATGCAACTAATGCCATTGACCCCACTGTGGCCGTGATTACCTCCATTAGCTACGACCATACCCAAATTTTGGGTAAAACCCTGTCCCTGATTGCGCGGGAAAAGGCCGGTATCATTCGTTCAGGGGCGTTGGTTATTAGTTCGCCGCAGTTTGACGAGTCGATGCAGATGATTGAAGAAATTTGTAAGGAACGCCAGGCTCGGTTGGTAAAAGTTGGTTATGATTGGACATGGGACATAGACAAATCTACCCACGATGGTCAATCCTTTACAGTTGGCGGACAATCATACTGGCTGCCTTTTATTGGTCAACATCAGGCAGCTAATGCTGTTACGGCTATGGCAGCCGTTCAGGAGTTTAGCAAGCTTTCTAATCTTCAAGTTTCTGCCGACGCGGTCCAAGCCGGACTGGCCCGCGTCCGTTGGCTGGGCCGGATGGAGATACTTAATCGACAGCCCTATCTGATATTAGATAGCGCCATGAATAAGGATTCGATTGAAAAACTTGTCGAAACTTTAAAACAATATTTTACGGACCGCAAACTCATTTTTATTTTTGGTGTGTCAAGCGACCATCCCGTTGAGGATATGTTGGAGGTATTGCAACCAGTTGCCGACCAGGTGTTTGTTACTGCCGCCGATCACCCCCGGTCCGAGAAACCGAAAAATCTGGCTGTTATGGCGGAAAAGGCAGGCCTTGAAGCTGTCCCTGTAAATGACGCATCGCTTGCCCTGGACCAGGCTTTGGCCGTCGCAAATCAGAATGATGTGATTTGCGCCACCGGCTCCTTGTTTTTAGTGGCCGGTATTCGGGAAGCCTGGTTGCGTCGCAACAATATGGATTTACCGCCAATTGATACCGAACACAACTCGTAACAATATAGTATTACCTCGCAACATTTGCGTTATCCGCGAGAATTATTTGTTCATTGTTAATTGCTCATTGTTAATTTGCGGCTTGCCGCGCTATGCATCAGACCAAACAAAAATCTGAAAAAGATAGTTGAGGTAACGCTTTAATAAATGGATGGAGAATATTTACCTACAATGATACCTTCTGAGAAGGATTTAGATGCGCTTGTAGATAACAAGCCGGAGGCGGAACTGCCGTTATTGCCGGTGCGCGATACGGTGGTTTTTCCTCGGATGCTTACCCCGCTTTTTGTGGGGCGAGACCGCTCTTTGATGGCGTTAGAAGCGTCGCTGGCTGAGAATAGCCAGCTTGTAGTGGTTACGCAACGGGATGCCGAACAAGAGGAACCGACAGCCGATGATCTGTTCACCATTGGGGCCGAAGTGGTTGTTGGGCGCGTGTTGAGGATGCCCGATGGCAGCACCAATATTTTGGTGCAGGGCTACCGGCGGGTCGAAATTATGGAGTTTATCCAGCAAGAATCTTACGCTATGGTCAGGGTGCGTCGCTTAGAAGAGGATAACGAGAAAAGTTTGTCATCCGAGGCCCTGATGCGGGCCGTACTGGCTCTTTTTGAAAAATGCGTTCACCTTAACCGCAACGTTCCCGATGATGCTTATGTGGCCGCAATGAACATAGATGAGCCGGGCTGGCTGGCCGATATGATTGCTTCGGTGATGGATTTTGATATGGAACAGCGCCAGCAAATTCTGGATACGGTTGATCCCACAATTCGTTTGCAGCGCTTAAGCATTATGCTGGCCCAGGAATTGGATGTGTTAGAGCTTGAATCCCAAATTCAGGATCAAGTGCAGCAAGAGGTTGATAAAGGACAGCGAGAATACTTTTTGCGCGAGCAGATGCGCGTCATTCAAAATGAGTTGGGCGAGTTGGATATTCAATTGGCCGAGGTGAATGAACTACGCCGCAAAATGGAACAAATTGAATTGCCTGAAGCGGTACGCGCCAAAGCCGATAAGGAACTCAGCCGTCTGGCAATGATGCCGCCGGCCGCCCCGGAAGTCGGCATTATTCGCACTTACCTGGATTGGATTGTAGATTTGCCGTGGGTTGAGATGACGGAGGATAATACCGATATTACCTATGTGGCCCAAATGTTAGACGGCAATCACTTTGGTATTCCCAAGGCTAAAGAGCGCATTTTAGAGCATATTGCAGTGCGCCAGCGGGCCGGGGATAAAATGCGCTCGCCCATTCTCTGTTTTGTGGGACCGCCCGGCACGGGCAAAACGTCGCTGGGCCGCTCTATTGCCGAGGCGCTGGGCCGTAAATTTGTGCGAATTAGCCTGGGCGGTATCCGCGATGAGGCCGAAATCAGGGGCCATCGGCGTACTTATATTGGCGCGTTGCCGGGACGTATTATTCAAAGTATGCGCCGGGCCGGCACAATCAATCCGCTTTTTATGCTGGATGAAATCGACAAAATCGGCGCAGATTTTCGGGGTGATCCCAGCGCCGCTTTGCTTGAGGCCCTTGACCCGGAGCAGAATTATAGCTTTTCTGACCATTACCTTGAGTTGGATTATGATCTGTCGAAGGTGATGTTTATAACCACAGCCAACTTGCTGTATCCCATCCCGGCTGCGCTGCGCGACCGGATGGAAGTGATTGAGTTCTCTGGCTACATTGAGGAAGAAAAGCTGGAAATTGCCCGGCAATTCCTTATTCCGCGTCAAATTGAAGAACACGGTTTGGAAGATGTTAAACTCAAAATGTCCGACCGGGCGTTGCAAGAAATCATCCGAGAGTACACTTATGAAGCCGGCGTCCGCAATCTTGAGCGAGAAATCGGTCAGATTTGTCGCAAGCTGACCCGTCGCCTGGCGGAAAAGAAATCGATTCCAAAAACTATAACCCCTCAGGCGTTGTCTAAATATTTGGGGCCGCCCAGGTTCTCTGAGCAAAAGATTGAACAGAATGATGAAGTTGGCATTGCGACCGGCATTGCTTATACCGAGGCCGGCGGGGATATTATGCCCATTGAAGTGGCTTTGATGCCCGGTAAAGGGCAACTAACCCTAACCGGGCAATTGGGCGACGTGATGCAAGAGTCTATCCAGGCCGCGCTTTCTTTTACCCGGTCAAACGCCAAAAAGTACAACATCAAACCAGCCAACTTTGAAAACCTTGATATTCACCTGCATGTACCCGAAGGCGCTATTCCCAAAGACGGACCCAGCGCCGGCATTACTATGGCCACTGCCCTGGTTTCTGCCTTTTCTAATTACAAAGTACGTTGTAATGTGGCAATGACCGGCGAAATCACATTACGTGGGAAGGTGCTGCCCATAGGCGGGCTGAAAGAGAAGATGCTGGCCGCCCACAGAGCGGGCATTAACACTATCATTGTGCCGACCAAAAATAAGAAAGACCTGGTCGATGTCCCCAAAAAGGTGCAGCGTGATATGAACGTTATCTTTGCTGATAAAATGGATGATGTTTTAAAGACCGCCCTGATTATTACCAAGAAAAAGAAATCCAAAAGCGCTTCCGCTTCATGACTAAATCAAAAACAATAGAGCTTGTTTCTATTCACGGCGGTCACAGCGGTGAATTTTGCAACCACGCTCAAGATGCCCTGGAAGATATTATTGCGGCTTATATTGAGCGTGGTTTTTTGTGGGTTGGCATTACAGAGCACATGCCGCCCATCTCGGACGATTTTCTCTACGACGATGAGAGAGAGGCCGGTCTGGATGCCCAAAAGGTGTATGCCACATTTGCCCAATACTTCTCAACCTGCCGCGCTTTGCAAAAGAAATATGCCGCTCGACTTAAGATTTTTGTTGGTTTCGAGACTGAATCCTGCGGCAACTACGAGCCGTTTGTAAAAAGCCTGGTTAAAAAGTTCAAGCCTGATTATATTGTGGGATCCGTGCATCACGTAAACAACATTCCTGTTGACGTGAACAAAGAGGGATATATGGCCGCTGTGCAGAGCGTAGGCGGCCTGGATGCCCTGTACTGCCGCTATTTTGACCGGCAATATGATATGATCAACAAATTAAAACCCCAGGTGGTCGGCCATTTTGATCTCATCAGACTGTTTGACCCCGATTACCGGCAACGTCTGCAAAAACCCGAACTCCTCAAGCGCGTCCGGCGCAACTTGAGGCGTATCAAAGAACTCAATTTAATTCTGGATTTTAACGTCAGCGCTTTGAGAAAAGGGGCCGATGAACCCTACCTGTCCAGGGCTATTTTACTGGAGGCCCAAGAACTTGGTATTCCCGTCGTTCCCGGCGATGACTCTCACAGCGTCGAGACAGCCGGGCTTTGTATTAAGCAGGGGGCTAGATTGTTACAGGAGTTGGGTTTTGATACCCAATGGTCGAAACCATTGTAATGGTCGAAACCATTGTAATGGTCGAAACCATTGGCACAGAAGAAAATAAACTGCGTAGGATATTACTTCAACTACCAAACTCTGGGTCGTCATCAACAATTACGCGCTTCCACCAGCCGGAAAAGAATGGAGGAATGGTGATTGAGGCAAGCACAATTATTACAACAATTAAGATGTCAAGGCTTAACCAGACTACAGCAAATTTTAATAACCAATCCATTGTGCCAATTCCTGTTCTTAATTTCTCATTTCAATGTATGGCGTAATAATCTTGATGGTCTCTCAGAGTTTGCTATTCTGGTACTTACTACTATACCAAATTTTCTTGTAATGGTGTGTCCCAAGTGTGTCCCAAAATACACCCATTTTTGGGACACTATCTGATATTGTTACCCATCATCCTCATTTAAGTCCGAGTAAAGCTTAATCATACAATCGGGGCAAATCCCGTGACTAAATTCTGCTTCTGAATGGTCTTCCAGATAGCCCTCAATTTGAGTCCAATAGCCCTGGTCGTCGCGGATTTTTTTGCAGGAAGCGCAAATGGGTAGCAACCCGCTT
The DNA here is from genome assembly GCA_024277275.1 of Chloroflexota bacterium. Classification (GTDB taxonomy): domain Bacteria; phylum Chloroflexota; class Anaerolineae; order 4572-78; family J111; genus JAJRVO01. The sequence continues at coordinate 392 of JAJRVO010000352.1, read as the reverse complement.
AAGGTTTTTACTTTGCCTAGCGCCTCTTGCAGTTCCACTATCAGTTTCTCTCGCTCTGTCTCCACTTGCTTCAACTCGGTGATGTCGCGGATGATGGTCAAAACTTCATCCTTTCCGCTGGCAACGCTTCGCGCTTCGTAGTTGCGGGTCTTGTTATCAACGTGAAGCTCATATTGATAGGTTTGCGCCTGGTCGGTTTTTAAGGCTTTTTCAATGTAGCGCATTTGCTGTTGAGCCACTTCATCCGGCAGCACATCGACTACATTTTTGCCCAGCAAATCATCAAGATGGAACAGTGATTCAAACTCTTTGGTTGGTATTGTCTCCAGATAAATACCCTCTCTACTAAAGCGAAACATCAAATCAGGAATTGCATCAAGCAAGGCTCTATT
>JAJRVO010000351.1 GCA_024277275.1 Chloroflexota bacterium | reverse complement strand
TCTTCTTGCATGTCGACAATGCGGTGCAGAAACTCCTGACGCAGCGCATCACGTTGGGCAATTTCTTCTTCTACTTGCCGGCGAGCGGCAGCCAGGGCTTGGCGGCGATTAAGTTCAAAAGAGTGTAAGACCCGGATGGTAAAGATAGCGATAATAACGGCAATTGTGGCCCGAAAGAGTTGTATCGGTATCCCAAACCATTGTTGAAAGATGTCGATATTAAGAATATTAGAAGGAAAGAGCGGGCTGGCTCCAACAAAGGATTGACCAATTAGGCCGTACAGCAGAAAAGCCAGGGCTGCCCAGAGCAGGTCGTTGGCAAAGGCAAGTTGGTTTGAGCGCAAAAAGATTTGCCGTTGAGCCAGAAGCGCCCTGGTAGCAAGCATAGCGCCGGGGATGGCCAGGCTGTAGCGGGCCAGCGCATCGGTCGCGGCAAACCAGGTAGGTTGATGCCAGGCAAGCCATTGGCCCAGTATCATCACCCCCAGTGTGTATAGCAAGAGCATCCCCAAACCAATCCATAAATCAGGGTGAGGCAAGCGTTTGGGCGGGCGCAGCATTTGCACGCCAAAGGCAATGAGCGAGGTAAAAGAGACGGCCAGCAGGGCCAGGCGTAAAATCTCAAATCCGGTGGAGGGTTGAAAGCCGTACTTTGCTTCCCCAACAATGGCAAACATCTCAATCCACTCGTGGCTGCCGTGGGCCAGGCCAAAAACTGCCAGAGGCCGCATAGCCTGACTGAAACGAGTTGGTGTGGCCCGTCCTATCTCCAGAGCCACGGCCAGCCCCAGTATAAAAAAGGCCAGGCCGTAAACAAAGTAGATGTGCGGAATTCGGAGATTGAAAAATTGGGTCCAGGTCATTATAATTTATCCCACCTGTAGATAATATGGTAATAGCCGGAGTGGAAAAGCGTACTTTTTCACTCCATTACAAAAAATTTCCAGGTCGATATTTATCCAACTGTGAGAAAGAGGTCGGTCCCTATTAGGTCCCGACCTGTAGGACAGACTGATATGGAGGGATCAGAATGTCTGTGAAAGTTGGGTCATACCGCTCATATCACCGTTGTGGTCCTTGATGCTGTTGTCAGGACAAGGAGGACGTATTTGCCTTTGTGGCAAATCTACCCGGATCCTTGGTGGGATACTGTTAGTTGTAAATTGCCTTCAACAGGCGCGGGATCCGGGCGTTGCATCTCTCCACGGCGCCTGTGAGGAAGTAAGCTATGGGCGTAGACATTGAATGAGACCGATAAACCATCAAAAAACTAAAAACTGTGTGGATCGAGCTTTTCGATCCACACAGCTTTAGATTAGAAAATAAACGAGGCTACGGCTTGGCGTGATAACCGTCAGCTTTTTCAAGCAACTCGTCGTCGGTCTTTTCCGAGGCGGAGCCATCGGCATTGTGGCAACTGCGGCAGGCAAAGTCAAGAGAAACTTGTGACAGAGCCTCTGAGCCGTCCTCGCTAAACTGGCCGACCTGGTCGGGGTCAATAGCCATCAAGTGGGTGCGGATATCGCCGGTGAACTTATCGGCGTTACCCACCGCGCTCTTGGTGATACGCGGCATATGGCAGTCAATACATTCAGCTACTTCCGGATGTATATCGGAGTCTTGCCATTTGGCTTGTTGGAAGTGGCAGTTCTCGCAACTGGTGCGCGTGGTTTGCTCGCCGGCTTTACGCAGTTGGATCACGCCCACATGCGGGTCGTGGCACTGCACGCACTTTATGGTGAGGTGCTTGCTCTGGAACAGTTCTTCGTACTGCTCGTGATGCTTGATGAATCCGCCACTGGCATTGACCGCCTCGGACCCACCCCGCAGGTGGCACTGGCCGCACAGTTCGCTGTCCCGATCAACAATCATAGCTACCCCGCGCGGGTTGTCGGCGTGCAGGCTGCCGGGGCCGTGGCACTCTTCGCAGCGGATACCCGGCTCGGTCCAGGCGCCGACAATACCGGGCAACTCACTCGGGGCGTCGATGTCGTAGCCGGTGGTGTGGCAGGGGCCACAGTCATACTTCTTGTCCGCCTCACCGGCGTGATACCCCACCCAACCGGCATCGTTGCCAACAACGGGGTTGGCAAAGTTGTACTGGCTAACGTAGTTCTCGTTGCCCGATTCGCCCGGCGCATCGGTGATGATATAGCCGTCTTTGTTCATAAAGCGGGCCTTCCAGTTGTACCCGCCGATGACGTAGCTGATATCGTCCCAGGTGTAACCCTCAGGCAATTCGGTTACTTCGGTAAAGGGGTACTCCGGCGGTTTGCCGTCTACCACCTCGTTCAGTTTGTAGGGGTGGCCGGATTTTATAAAGACTTCGTAGGTATCTGTGTGACACTCGCCACACTTCTCCATACCAACATATTCAGCGCCAAAAACCTCTGCGGCGCTGACCGTTTCGGCCGGTTAAGATTGACTTATGTACAGAGCGCTGCCTAATAGTAGCGCTACTACAACCAAGCCTACTGCAAGTACTATTATCCTTTTCATTTTTCCCTCCTTGTTACATTGTTGTTTAGGGATAACTTATCTGGCTGATTAACGTAGACAAAAAATTCCCGCCGGTCTGTAACCGGCTTTGTGGGTCGCAGACCCACTATGTTCATTGCTTACCCCCTTTTGTTGTATGCGGACATTATTTCTCAAAACACTGGCGACAACTTTTGAAAAATAAGTGGCTAGCCTATCGCCTCTTTTTATCTCATTAATCTGAATACTCGTCAATCTTGTAAGAAACCCATTTGTGTGGGCTATTTTACTGTCATTTTAGTGTTTTGACAAATTATACCGTGGGTACTGTGGGTAAAATTACCCATATCCAATAGTAATATGAAACCTGATTTCTTTATAGTGACATTTGTCACAAATAAGGGTGACAAATGTCACTTGGATTGAATTTACCGCCAACACAAATAATAGAGGCCGGCTCATCTGAGCCGGCCTCTAAATTAGCTAGATACTATTCTGTTGTGTGATGCGGTGATTTAGCGTTTACTGCTGTGCCCAGCGGCCCATTCGGCCGCCACGGCGGCCATATTGCCCGCCTTCGGCAAAGTTGTCGCACACGCCGTCGCCGTCTTCGTCAACAAAGCCGGGGCCTTGACCCGTACCGGCCAGGTCGCACACGCCATCGCCATCCTCGTCGACAAAGTTATCGCACACGCCGTCGCCGTCCGCGTCGACAAAGCCGGGGCCAAAACCACCGTTTAACATCATTCCCCGGCCATAACCGGGACCGTAACCGTAACCGTCTGCCGGCGTCTGGGCCAGGGCCATCGGCACCAGGCTAATCACGGCTAACAGGGCCACTACTGCTATAACTGCTACTACCATCCAACTTTTCATTGTAATATCTCCTTGTTTTTACATTGTGCCTGCTGTTTATAGTCAGGCGTTGTTTTTACTTTTCTAACTTTAGTATAACAAGCAGATATGGAGGAGTTGTGGAGAGATTACAAAGGGAGTGTGAAGGTTAAAAAGCATCGTAACCGTCCAACGAAGCTTCGCTTCACACCGACATGATTAACGCAAAGGTTCAAAGGAGCAATGGCGCAAAGAAAAACTTTAAACTTTTTCCAAAACTTGTTTTTTCCCTTGCCCCTTTACGACTTTGCGTTAAAAATCTTGTCTTACCCAGGGTATCAGGTGAGCGACCCCCTACTCCTCACCCCCAACCGAGATCACAATAATGGTCATATCATCTTGTTGTGTGGCTCCATTGCGGAAGGTCTCGACGGCTTGCCAGATGGCTTCCAAGGTTTGCAGAGGGTCGGCGGTGTGAGTTTGGCAGATGGTTTCGGCCAGCCGCTCAAAACCGAACATTTCACGGTGGGCGTTCATAGTCTCAACAATGCCGTCGGTGGTTAAGATGATTTGGTCGCCGGGTTGAAGGTGGACTCTTTGGTCCTGGTAATTGATTTCAGGCATGGCTTTCAGGGGTAATCCGTCCGCTTCCAAATCTTTAACCTGCCCGTCGCGTTTAAGAACAGGAAAGATATGCCCGGCGTTGGAGTAATCGAAGAGCATAGTGTGAAGATTAGATAGTCTCCCGCTTGAGTGTTGGGGCTGATTGATTGTTGTTTTGAACCGCCAAGACGCCAAGTGCGCCAAGAAAAAAAGAAAACTTGGCGTTCTTTGCGTTCTTGGCGGTTGATTTTTCTTGTTTGCAGCCGCCAACACT
>JAJRVO010000350.1 GCA_024277275.1 Chloroflexota bacterium | reverse complement strand
TTGGGATAAGCCGAGTCTCACATGTCATTCTGAGCGACCAACGGGAGCGAAGAATCCCTGGGAACGTTGTTATAAAACGACCATCTGAGGGATTCTACACTCCGCTACGCTCCGTTCAGAATGACAATATCCCTTAAACCGAACTCAGAAGGTGTTTCTTAAATCGTGTAGACCAGACCGCAGAGGTTTCTGAAGCCGATTTTAACCGTAAGTCAGGTTCATAACCGGGGCAAATTCGCTTAAAAATGTCTTGTAAAAAACCTCTGCGGTCTTTAAGAAACACGCTCTCAGGTCAGATGGTTGAAAGGTTGAACACTCAAATGTTGAAAAACGCGATGCGCGGTTCGTGGTCTATATTCTATAAAGGGCTGGCTGCCCGCTTTGCCTCAGGGTCTTTGCGTTGGATTGGCTGGTTGCCAAGACTGACTGCTCTGTTGGTCGTCAGCGGCGCTCTGGTTGCCTACGCTCAAACCGGCGGCAGTTACGACCTGACCTGGTGGACGGTGGATGGCGGCGGCAGCGGTGGTGGGATTGGCACAACCAAGCAAGTGTCAGGTGGACAATATGAGTTGTTGAGTACTGTTGGCCAGCCGGATGCCCATGCCAAAATTAGTGGCGGAGCTTATACCCTCCATAGCGGTTTCTGGCCCGGCGAACAGGTGCTTACCGGCACAATTTATCTACCCATTGTAATGAAAAAGCCTGCCCCCGACCTGATCGGCAGCTTTACGCTGACCCCCAACAAGACAAACTTTTCCGCCGGCGAGTCGGCGCTGATTACGGTTGTTATCACCAACGTGGGTACGGTTGCGGCGGGGTCTTTCTGGGTTGATTTTTACATCAATCCCTCCAAGGTGCCGGCGGTTAACGAACCCTGGAATGAGATTTGTGCCTCAATCTGCAAAGGAATTGCCTGGTTTGTGTCGGGCGGCCTGGGTTCAAACCAGAGTGTTACCCTCACCTCTAACAACTTCCCGACCGAATACTCTATCTGGGACGGTTCCTTCCCCGCCGGAACCAGCGATTTGTACATATATGTTGATAGCTGGAACCGTCCAGAGCCTAGCGGCGGCGTGTCAGAAAGCAATGAGAGCAATAACCTGGCTACTATCGGTGGGCTTACGGTATCCGGTTTTGGCGTTACTACCAATTCCGATTCGCCGCCTGATCTGCCGCCGCGTCCGGCGCCCTAACTCTTTCTGACCGGGTGAAGACCTCAAAGGTTTTGGCAAACTTGTTTGCACAACCTTTGAGATCTGGAGTAGTTGCTAACAAAGTCTTAGTTTTGTGGTATAATTTATTATGGTAAAAGTCACCTCTCCATTTTTAGCAAAGAAGGAGGAACTGGGATGGACATATCAACGTATGAGCAACGTTACAAAATGTTGCAACAGGATTTTTGGGCCGGCAAAATAGATGAAGCGGCCTTTATAACCGCTGTTGATAATCTTAGCTTTCAGGATGATTACGGACGCTACTGGATGATTGGCGCTCAAACGGGCCAGTGGCATTACCATAATGGACAAACCTGGCAGCAAGCTGATCCCCGTCAGGTCGACTGGCTGCCCGTGCTGGATGAGCAAGGACGCTACTGGCAGCGTAATGAACAGAGCGGCAAGTGGTGTTGCTTTCAGCCCGAAACAGGCGCGTGGCTTAGTTTGAGCCAGACCTCTGAGTCTTTGCCTGTTCCTACTCAAAAGTCACTAACCAAGAAAGCCCATAACCCGGATGTGGCCTCTCCTAAACAATCTGTTTCTCTAGCGCCGTCAAATATAAATTATATCTCTCTACTTGCCATCCCGGCCAAGTCTGTATTGGCGGTTGGTGTTGCTTTTATGGTGATTTTAGCTTTGCTGGTTTGGCCGGTTGGCAGCGCTCCGCCTACCGGTGGGCCTGCTCTGGCGCCGTCGCCTCGTCCGCCCCTTGGCGGCGATTCTTCGGGTGGCGGTGGCAGCGGTGGCGGTGGCGACAGTGGCGGAGGAGGGGATAGCAGTAGCGGTCCGCGAAGCGCCATTGTTGGCATAGTTACAAATTTGAGTACCGGCCAACCCGGAGCCGGCGTCGAGGTGTCAATTAGTGGTCAAATAGTTCGCACCGATACCGATGGTAGCTATTCTATTACCGGCTTGCCGGCTGGAGGATATACCGTTATACCGGCAGTTGATGTTCAGGGCCAGGCAGAACAGAGGTCTGTGTTTGTTAATTTAGATGGGCAAAATAGCGTTGCCGTTGATCTAACTTATTACAGCGAGCCACAGCCATTGCCAACAGACACTCATCAACCGCCGGCCGTATCTGCCGAGGACCCGCCGCTCGCTCTGCCGGATGCGGGAGCGCCCATTGGTCATAGACCGCTAATTATTACCGGCCTCGGGCTTATACTGGTTTTGGTTGGCGGTATGCTCTATTTTAGCCCCTCGGGGGCTATTTCCAGGTAACAACTCCCGTGGAGACAATGCTTGCGGTTAAAACCTGTCCCCTGCTTGGTTGTTCTTTTGCTCTTGCTCAATGCTTGCGTTTCAACTCAAGCTAAAGCCCCGGTTACACCTACGCCTTCACCTTCACCTTTACCTACATCTACGCCCAATCCCACGCGCGCTCCCTTCCCCACCTTTACCCCACTGCCAACTGTAACGTCTGAGGCTGCCTGTCCCTTTATTAATTTGGGGATGGGTCAACATATCTCGGCTGGTGGCAGTTACACCGAAACTCAAACCAGCGCCGCCGGGCCAATGGTCTGTCGCATTAAGCGGACCTCTTGTGCGTATCACCATTTGGTTGGCGATTTAAACCCAATGATTGTCTACAAACGTGAAGAAGAGCCGCCTTTCGATAGAGAAGACATTCTGATGCATCCGGCAATGATTTTGCCGCTGAGTCGCCTTAGCAAATTGGTCATTAAAGAGTGGGGGGGCGAGGTTCGGCTGCGCGTAACCGATGCTTACGACTCGCTGCTGGAACACGATTTGGCTCAGGCGGATGAGAATCGCAAAAACTCTCTCCATTTTGAGGGGCGAGCCATCGACTTAACAACTTTTCCTATTGACCAGACTCGTTATGGGCGCTTGTGCGCGTTAGCTCATTGCGCCGGCTTTGATTGGGTGATTAATGAAGGGGACCACTGCCACGCGGCTATCGGGGCAGATAGCCTTTGTTTGAGGTGCAAAAACAACTAAGAGCGTGTTTCTTAAAGACCGCAGAGGTTTTTTGCGAGACATTTTTAAGCGAATTTGCCCCGGTTATGAACCTGACTACAGTTAAAATCGGCTTCAGAAACCTCTGCGGTCTGGTCTACACGATTTAAGAAACACCT
>JAJRVO010000349.1 GCA_024277275.1 Chloroflexota bacterium | reverse complement strand
GGTGTGGATGTGGGACCAGTAATTATCATTGTGCCACTGGGCCTGGATTTCATTGTAGGTTTTGCCCTGTTGCTCTACCCAGGTGTAGTATTTTAGGTTGTGAATCCGCTTGCGATCATAGTAACCCAACTCTTGCATATAGTCAATGCCGGTCCCCAACAGGTAGCGATGGTACACCCCGGCGGCGTCCAGTTCGGTAAATTCGCCGCGTTCCTGGTTTAGTTCGACCAGGCGACTGCGGTACATATCCATTGAGTCGGTCAAAATGGTCATGACAATATCGCTTTCGCCCAGCTCGTAATATTTGGCAAACTTAATGGCCGATAGCACATTGCCAACCCCGGAGATGCCTAGCCAGGGCAGTTTGTCAATTAAATCCTGGGACACACCTTGTCGGGCCAGATATTTTTTACCGGCCGGCTCGTTAAAGAGCCGGATAATGCTGATCGGGGCTTCGTCGTCAATAGCGATGACCATATCGGTGTTTTTGACGTTGTGAATCCAGGGTACGTGCTTATCGCCGATGCCTTCAATGCGATGTTCGCCAAAGCCGTTCATAAGCAGGGTGGGACACTGCACAGCCTCGCTGGCAGCTATTTTACTGCCGGGGAAGTGTGTCTTTAAATAATCGCCGGCGGCAATTGTACCCGCCGAGCCGGTGGCCGAGATCATACCCCGGTAGGCGTCGTTTGGTCCCATAACTTGTTCCACCACCTGGCGCATAGCCGGGCCGGTAATCTCGTGGTGCCACAGGTAGTTGCCAAACTCGTCGAACTGATTAAAGATAGCCAAATCCTGGCCGGAGTTGCGCAGTTCCCAGCATTTATCAAAAATCTCTTTTACGTTGCTCTCGCTGCCGGGGGTTTTGATGATTTCGCCGGCCACGGTTTCCAGCCACTCAAAGCGCTCTTTGCTCATGCCCTCCGGCAAAATGGCGATGGACTGGCAGCCCAACAGGGCTGAATCGTAAGCCCCGCCCCGGCAGTAGTTGCCGGTAGAGGGCCAGACGGCTTTTTGGCTGGTTGGGTCAAACTGCCCCGTGACCAGCCGGGGGACCAGACAGCCAAAGGCCGCCCCCACTTTGTGCGCTCCGGTGGGAAACCACTTGCCGACCAGGGCCACAATCCTGGTCTCTACGCCGGTTAGCTCCGGGGGAAATTCTACAAAGTTGACTCCGCCAAAGCCGCCGCCGCTGTCAACCGGCTGGTTGTGCCAGGTGATGCGAAACAGGTTGAGCGGATTGATATCCCACAACCCAACGTTTTTTAATTTGCCCACAACGTCCGGCGGAATTAACGAGGGGTCGCGCTGCTGTTTAAAGGTGGGGATGATGATGTTGCGCTCCCGCGCCCGTTGGATAGTCCTTTCCAGCGAGGCTTTGTGGGTGGTTAGATCGATCATATGCGTTCTCCTTCACTTTCCTTATCCTGCATCGAGACGACCACTATGGTCATATCATCGTGCGGGTCGGTTTGGCCGCAGAATGTTGTTACGGCTTGCCAGATTGTTTCTAAAACCTCTTGCGGGTTGGTAGTATCAAGTGAGCAGACTGCCTGGGCCAGGCGGTCAAAGCCAAAGAGTTCTCCGTCAACGTTCATTGCTTCAACCATCCCGTCGGTGGTCAAAATGAGATGATCGCCCGGCTCAAGCTTTACTCTTCGTTCTTCAAAAGCAATCTCTAACCCGCTGTTTAAAGGCGGCCCTTTCAGTTCTAAATCTTCCACTTGCTCGTTGCGTTTAAGGATGGGCCACATGTGCCCGGCGTTAGAAAAATCGATAGCCTGGGTGTGGAGGTTGAGAATGCCGTAAAAGGCCGTAACCATTAAATCTATCCTGGAATCCTTGGCCATAATTTGATTGGTATGGCGCAAGGTTATGGCCGGCGAGGGATGGCGACGGCACTCGCTGCGGAGGATGGTGTAGGCCGTGGTCATTACCATAGCTGCGGGCAGGCTTTTGCCGGCTACGTCGCCCACAATAATGCCCCACTCGTGGCTGGGGACCAGTTCGACAAAGTCGTAAAAGTCGCCGATGGTTTCATAGGCCGGTTTAGAGCGACAGGCAACGGCAAACTGTTTGCCGATATGGGGCGCCTCCCGATAGAGACGCTGCTGCAACTCTTGGGCAATTTTCACCTCCCGTTGCAACACTTTGGTTCGCGTGAGTTGCCGGTGGGCCTCATTTAATTGGTCTTGAGCCTTGTTGAGGGTTCTTTGATAGAGCCAGGAGATCAGAGCGATTAGATATAAAAAAACCATTACAGAAAAGGTGATATTTATTGCATCCACTACTGTATTACTGGCGATCAAATAGGGGAAAAATATGAAGATTGTATTCAAAACTGTGAATCCAAAGTTGGCTCGAGGACCAATCAACAGCCCGGCTAAAAGAATGCTTAAGGCGAATAGATAACTGACCAATATCGCATCATCATAATTTTTGTCGACGGTTAGATTTACAATAAGTGAAAAGAAGATAAAACCATTAAAATTATGACAAAAAAGATGAGTAGCCAGCCCAATGAATTTGACCTTGGTTAAATAAAAAACGATCAGGTTTAGACCTAGACTCAAGCCTACAATGACAAACCAATACCAAGTCGTAAGAGGCGGAGTGATCATGATCAATACCGCAATGGACTGAAGGATAATGAGGCTGATAACTAGGGGATTAAGAAAATTGGTTTTACGTTGTTGATCAGTCTCGAGTTTTAATTGATCTATATCTTGAGTTGTAACAGGATCAAACAAATTAGATGGTAGCATATTTTTGAAATTGTAGCATTACCTTAATATAAGCAGAAAGAACCTCACCAACCGATGAGGTTCTTCTCGATAAAAGTCGCATTTTCAAACTAAAGAATGAACAGTAAATTTTTAGTTTTCATTATATATGCTCATTCTACAAAGTGAAGTGCTGCTAATTCCAACCCAGCACTCCAACCTGTTGATCAAGTTGTTGGGAGTCGGTCTTTGCCACAGCCGCTTTCAATTGATCCAATTCCTCATCAGTCAGGCTAAAGCCGGCGTCTTTAACCGCTCCATCAGGGTCGGCCAATACCTTGTCACGAAACGCTTTATCCGTAACGGCGCGGCCTATCAATCGTTCAAAATCTGGACTCATCAGTGTGTTCCTCCTGTATTATATTATAAAAATCTAATGTTGAAAAAAAGTGGGGCTTTCGTTAACCAGATTAAACCAAAAGGTGTTTTTGGTCAATGGTACTGTGGGTGCAAATTCCTGATTTTAACCGTCGCGTTGCGCCCAGACAAAACAGACATTATCCGTAACTTCAAGGGGCCGGCTAGGCGTTTGGCCGAAAACCGTCCGCACCTGAAAACCACAGGCGCTCAATAAATCGGTCAGGACGGGGATTGAGTACAGGCAAAAGCGGGACCAGTACTCCGCCGGTTGACCATCCGGCCCCAAAATCAGGTGATGGGTGACGCGCTCACCGCCGGACGGAAAGGTCAACTCCCGGATCATCCAGGCGTGGAAGCTATTGTGCCAGGGGGATTGGGCCAGAAAGGAGATAGACTCGGTCACGGTTGGTTCTTGTAAATCAAAGCCGTCCGGTTGAGGGGCAAATTCGCAAATCAGATGGCCGCCGGGTTTTAGCGCGGTGTGGATTTTACGCAGAACCGCTTCCAGTGCAACCTGCGTCAGGCATTTGGCAATGGAGTTGATGAGCAAAACGGCCTCAAACTCGGCCTGGTAAGGCAGGTCAAATATCGACAACCGGCGGTAGACGCTGGTCAACCCCTGTTCCCGGGCTTCGGCCTGGGCGTAGTCTAAAAGAGGTTGGGCAATGTCTATCCCGGTTACGCGGTAGCCGTGTTTTGCCAGGCGATTGCTGTATAAGCCCGGCCCGCAGCCCAGGTCTAAAATGGCCGCTCCCGGCGGCAGCGCCAAATGCTCAACCAGCCACGCCACGTGGGCCTCTATCTCCGGCAAGGGACGCAGGCCCATAAAACCCTCTGCGGTTTCGTAGCGCAAAAATTGCTCGGCTTGGGTCTCCCAGGGGATGGTGTCTCTGGGGGTGAACTCTTCGGCTTTGCTTTTAAAGGGACGCAGGGCGTCGAAGGGGAGGGGGGTGTTTGTCATAATTTTACTCGTCTCCGATTGCGAGATGGTTCGATAATTATTTGGATCGTTTTGGTCAACCGGATGAACGACGATGGACGAACGACAAAACCCTTGTGCCGGCATTTCATTCGTCCATCGTCGTGCGTCATTCGTCATTTTTTATGGCTAGGGTGAATTACCAAATCCTTTCATTTCCTAGTAACGGCTCACATACTTGCCCAACGCTTCCAGGGCCAGGGCGGTGGTTAGGGCGGGGGCGCCGTTGTAACGGACGTAGGCGGCCCAAGTGGGCCAGCAGCCGTCGGGTTGCTGGTGGGTTAGCAGGGCGGCCAGGTAGGGGTCAACCAGGGGCTGGGGCGCGTCCAGATTGAGCAGGGCCACGGCCAGACAGGCCAGGTAAAAAGCAACCGGCTCGGTTTGGGGGGGCGGCACTTTGGTCAGGATGTAATTTTGCATAGCGGGCATAGCCGGGGCCAGATCGGTTACGTTGCCGTCGCGGTAGGCCCGGCTGATAGCATAAATAAGAAAATGCGGCGACAGGCAGTAGACGTTTTCGGCCTGGTAGGTTTCGGTTTCAATCACCCGGCACAGATAAGCCGCTGCGCCCGCCAGCAAGAGGTCGAGCAAACCGGCGCAAAAAAGAATGTTGGCGTTAACCAGGGCGTCAATCTCGCGGATAAAGGGGTAATCGCCGGGGTCGTTGTTGATGCCCAGCCAGGTGTAGTAAGGGCCGCCGGGCGCAACTTCGTTTTGCCACAGCAGGCCATAGAAAAGAAAGTCCGGGCGGTGGCCCATTTGACACAGAGCGGCGACCACGCAACAGGTGTCGTCCAGGTCGTCGGGAACCTGGTGTTTGCCTCGGCCAATGTAGTTCCAGGCTCCGTTGTCTTCCTGCTCTCCAAGCAAAAAGGCGGCGGCGGGTTGCAATATTTGGTCAATCAGGGGATTGGGCGGCAGGCAGCTAAGGGCGTGCATAATAAAGGTGGTGATGTAAACCGACTTGGGGCAGGCTTCGGCTCCCACCAGGTCGGTCCGGTCGGCGGAGTAGTAGGTGGCAAACTCGCCGGAGGGGCGTTGGGCTTGGGCCAGGTAGGTTAATCCGGTTTGGATGGCGGTGGTTGGGTTCGTTTTACGCATCACTCGTCACATCCTCAATCCCAAAAACCCCCCGCAAATTGGCCCGTTGAGTGCGACCGGCGGGCCAAAGTTCGGCGTGCTGCTCCATCTGCTGCCGAATGAGACTCCGCAGGCGACAGTCGCCATAAGGAGCCAGATAATCAAGGGCCTGCCGGCTGAATTTTTGGGCGGTCTCTTCAATCTCCACCCAGAAGGCTTCGTCGGTTAGCTGGTATCCGGCCAGGCGGTCCGGGTCCAGGTCGCTGCCGTTGGCGGCCAGGCCGCGCTGGTAGAGGCGGCGCATCAGGCAGGCCGAGACGTAGTTAAGCTGGCCCGCTCGCAGGTCGTCCAGCCAATCGCTGGCGTCGTCGCCCAGTTGGCGGGCCACGGCAAAGCAGCGCAGGGCGGCAATCAGGTCGCGGTGGAGAGGGTTATCGGCGGGGATACCGGCTAGATGCAGTTGGGCCATTGTGTTAAAAAAGAGGGGGGCGACGCGGTCGGCGATGAAGTCGAGGGTCAGCGGGGCCAGCCGCTCCGGGGTCAGTTCGGCGGGGTTGGTAAAACGCGCTTGCATCTCCACGGCGTGGGTTTCGGCGGAGATGAGGGCCAGACGGTGATACTCCGGCCAGTAGGTAGCCCGGGTCACGCCCAAGTCTTGATACATGTCGACCATTTTAAGCAGGGCCATGTGGCCGCTCAACAGCGCCGCCGGGGAAGCGTCGCCGTCCAGCAGTCCATCCTGAACGTAGTAGTACCACCAAAAGTAAAGATGGGCCAACCCCAACTGGTGGCAAATGTCGAGCGCAACGGGCAGCAAATCGCTTAACCAGTAGGGTAGCAGCGAGACCACCTGGCTAAACTCGCCTTGCGTCAGCTTGTTAAAGAGAGGGCGGGTGACGGCTTGCAAGGAGGGGGCAAAAGTGTTGAGGTATGCTTCGGCCTCGGTAATGATGGCTTGATAGCGTTCCATCTCGGCCTGGTAGGGGCCGGCCTGGTGGTGGGCGAGGGTGGGATGGTTTTTCAAGAGATAGCTCCGGTTAGCGTGTGTACAGTTATAGAACGTCAAAATCCAACGTTTTCTAACCCCTTCAGCCCCAAAAAGCCGCGTACCTCAGCGGGGGTGGCAATCTCCCGGTCAAACTCCCCGGCGATGCGCACGATTTTTTCGACCAGTTAGTGATTCCGGCCCAATACGCCGCGTTTAACAAAGATGTTGTCCTCCAGGCC
>JAJRVO010000348.1 GCA_024277275.1 Chloroflexota bacterium | reverse complement strand
CAAGAAAAATTAAAAGACGCGCCTAATCCCCAACTTCCCATCCCGTCAGCGTTGCGATTATTGCTTTTTGCCTTGCTTCTCGGCTGGCTCATCCTGGCTCCAGTAATTGCAGGGAGCCTGACCGCCTTCCTGCCGGTTGCCTGGTCCGGCCTCGCTGCCAAATTGCTCGCAGCGACTTTTCTGACCGGCCTGCTACTCGTTTCCTTTGGCAGGTTTGTCGGGCTGGTTTATTGGCAAAGCTGGAACAGCCTGAAGCCATTTGCCCTGGCTCTATTGGCAACCGCGCTCTATATTGCCATTGCTGCGCTTATCCGCGCCGTGTCGGAGCCGGGCGGCAACCTGGAAATAATGCTTCGACTGGCAGTATTGACCATTGCCGCCCTGATTATTGGCGGGCTGGGGTTACTCCGAGCCGGTGTGCCCGGCTGGATGCTCTCGCACGCTTTCGGCTTCGACCGTCCACCCCTGGCCGGTTTGCTGACTGCGCCGGCCCTCATTGCGCTGCTGACGATCGGCTGGCCCATCACCGGCGCGCTGGGCGATAGCTGGACCTCGCAGCTTATTCTCCTGCGCGCTCTGGCCATCAGCCTGCCGGAGGAGATTTTCTTTCGAGGCGCGGTGTTGGGTATCATCACCTTTAATTTTCAACACAAAAAAGCCTTTGCCGCGCTGGTGGCTCTGTTTATCTACATGGCCTTTACCCCCAGCATGATCGTTCCCCACAACGATTGGAGCAAGTTGGTATTGCTGGTCAGCGCCATCCCCTTTGCCCTGCTCATGACCGAACTCCGCGCCCTGACCGGCAGCATTTGGGCCGGGATTCTCGTTGCCTCGGCCTATCGCGCCGCGCCCCTTCTTTTCACCGATTCTCGCGTCGAACTGGCCGTTATTACCCAGCCCTGGCAAACCGCGGCCCACTTTTGGATGGTGGCCGGCGCTGGCGCATTGGCCCTACTTTTATGGCTGGGTCGGGGCTTTTTGACTCCCCGCCGGCAACTGTCTGGCCGGGCAACCGCGGCCCTGGCTCTGGGTGTTGCACTCTTTTTCTGGGGGCTATGGGCGGGGCTTTGGGCCGCAGTAGGCTACCCCGGCTTTCACAACGACGGCTTTATCATCATCATGACCGAACAAGCCGATTTAAGCGACGCTCAAACCATCGACAACCCCGTTACTCAACGCGCATTTGTACGCGACCGGCTCATTGAAACAGCCAACCGCACGCAAGCGCCCATCCGGGAGGCGCTGGATGCCGCCGGGTTGGATTATCGCCCTTTTTATCTCATCAACATGATTCGCGTTGAAGGGCATCATCGCCGTATGGATAATTTTGCCGATTTGCCGGGCGTGGATCGGGTGATGCTCAACCCCAATGTGCGTCCGTACCCCTTCAAATTTTTGGGTATTGGCTATGACGACACGCCTGACGAGGGTCAAGGCGTCGGCTGTAATATTGAGCAGGTTCAGGCTGATGAGGTTTGGGAGATGGGCGTTACCGGCCAGGGTATTGTGGTTGGCGGGCAGGATACGGGATACGACTGGAAGCATCCGGCCCTGCGCAACGCCTATCGCGGCAATGCCGGCGGCAAGATAGACCACGCCAATAACTGGCACGATGCCTGGTCTACCACGCCAACACCGTTTGACGATGACCAGCACGGCACGCACACAATGGGCACTATTTTAGGGGATGACGGCCAGGGCAACCAGATTGGCATAGCTCCCGACGCTCAGTGGATTGGCTGTCGCAATATGCGCTACGGTCTGGGCAACCCGGCCAGCTATGCCGACTGCATGGAGTTGTTCCTGGCCCCCTATCCTGCCGGCGGCAATCCCTTCACCGATGGCGACGTGTCGCTGGCCCCGCATATTGTCAACAACTCCTGGGGTTGTCCCGACGTTGAGGGCTGCGACGACACCGTACTGGAACCGGCCGTCGACGCGCTAAGAGCCGCCGGAATTATGATGATCGTTAGCGCGGGAAACGAGGGGCCGGGCTGTCAAACCGTAATTGAACCACCCGCTCGCTACGACAACGTTTTTTCGGTGGGCGCAACTAATAGGGAGGGAGAAATTACCGGCTTTAGCAGTCGCGGGCCTGTGCCTGACGCCGCCCCCCTGCTTAAACCCGACATTGCCGCACCGGGGGGGAACATTCGCTCCAGTGTACCCTGCGGCGGCTACGGGACCGCCGACGGAACCAGCATGGCCGGTCCCCACGTAACCGGGCTGGTCGCCCTCATCTGGTCGGCCAACCCCAATCTTATCGGCAAAATTGACGCCACCGAGGAGATCATTCGCCAATCGGCCACGCCGACGGAGGTTAGCGCGGCTTGCAGCATTGAAGACCAGCCACCGGATGATCCATCGCTATTGAAGCAGATTGAAATGCTGGATAATCCCAGCCTCTGCGCTTGTGGGGATATTACGGGTATCCCCAACAATGTCTATGGCTGGGGAGAGATCAACGCATTGGAGGCAGTTCGGTTGGCGTTGGAGTGGGAGTAGATGGGTAGGTTGGGTTGAAGAATGAAACCCAACACACAAGATATTGCGCGGCCCCGGAGAGTGTTGGGTTTTGTGCCTCAATCCAACCTACGTGCTACCCGCTGCGTCTGGGCAAAAATCGCCGGAGGAGATTGGAGAGCAAGGTTAGTTCCTGCGCTCTGAGGAGAGCCAGAGTAAGTAAATAAACACCCCCGCCCACCCCCACTAAAATGCCGACCACTGCCGCTTTGGCGATCAGGTTATCGACGGAGAGCCAGGTTTGCAACAGGGGTAAAGTCTGCCATAAAACCAGACCCATCACCA
The DNA here is from genome assembly GCA_024277275.1 of Chloroflexota bacterium. Taxonomy (GTDB): domain Bacteria; phylum Chloroflexota; class Anaerolineae; order 4572-78; family J111; genus JAJRVO01. Next base: position 6,323 of record JAJRVO010000348.1, on the reverse strand, counting down.
ATGAACCGCCGATGGCTTTAAACGTTGCAGGACCAAGCCCGCGCCCGCGCAAAGGGGCCAGCCGATTAACCAGCCACAGCATCACCAGGGCATGACCGGCCAGTTGAACGCTATTAGCCAGCGCCAAATCAGTCATTTGCATTGGGCGGGTCAGCGTGGGCAGCAGGGCAACAACCAGATAAATACCCACAGCCAGCAAGCCGACCAGGGCCGGAGTAAGGGTATTTTGTCGGGCGTAGAAAGCAAAGACCAGCGGCAGGTCGATGGCGGCAAAAGTCAGGCCAAGCAGATAAAAACGCAAAGCCAGGGCCGTTTGCCGGGTGTCGAAGGCAACAAACTCTCCCCGTTCAAACAAGAGGGCCACAATAGGTTCGGCCAAAATAAAGAGAGCTACGGTGGCCGGGATAATCAACACAAGCACCATACGCAGACCTGCGGCCAGCGTGTTCATAAATTCATCCAGGCCGGTGGTTTTGTTTGAAGCCAGGCGAGAAAGAGTCGGCAAAATAGCCAGAGAAATGGCGGTTGAAATCAATCCGAGGGGAAATTGGATGATGGTGGTGGCAAATTGCATCCAGGCAATGCTCTGCTCGCCGGTGCGAGAGGCAAAGTTGCGGTCCAGGGCAATGGCTATCTGGCTGATGACCAGCCCCAAGATAATGGGCAGATACAGTTTGCCAATTCGGCGCAGGGCCGGGTGATGCAGGTCTATTACAAAACGGAGGCGGGCATCGCGCAAGCCGGGTAGTTGTAAGGCTACCTGAAAAAATGCGCCAACCAGCAAACCAACGGCCAGGGACTCTATGCCCCAGCCCAAGACCAATACCCCAACCAAAGCAAAAACAATAATAGCAGCATTGAAAATAGCGGCGGTAAAGGCGGGTAGAGCAAAACGCCTCAAGGAGTGGAGCAGGCCGGTAATAACGCCCGACAGGCTCAGGAACAGAACGGCCGGGGTGGTCATCCGTATCAAGCGGGTAGTTGCTGCCAACAACTCGTCGTCAAAACCGCCGGCCATAAGAAATGCAACTTGGGGGGCGGCCAACTCAATGATGATCACAATAAAACCCAGAACGATGACGGACAGACTCAAAAGCAGGCTGGCCAGATGCCACAGCGTAGCCCGGTCGCGTTCCACTTGCTCAGAAAAAACGGGGACCAGGGCGCTGCTGACCATACCGCCAACCAGCAAGTCGTAAAGCATAGTGGGTATAATCTGAGCCACGCGGAAGGCGGAAACCAGCCCGGTCGCGCCAAACAGATTGGCAATGACAGTCTCTCGCACCAAGCCAAGCAATCGGCTGGCAACGTTACCGGCGGCAATAAGCGAAGCCGCGCGGGCCATCCCGGCGGCTTTATTGACGGAAGGGGCGGGTTGAATAGGGCGGGTTGGGGATGATGGATCGCTCATAAGCCTTCAATCAACCGTTTTCGCAAACGGGATATTTCAGCGTTAAGCTCTGCTTGTGAGGATTCCATTTCAAGTTGCAGTCGCTCCAGCCGTTCGCGCAGATCTAAAATAACCTGCACCCCGGCCAGGTTAATGCCCAACTCGTCGGTGAGGCGGTTAATTTGGCGCAAGCGTTCAACATCGGCCGAGGAATAAAGCCGGATATTGCCCTGGCTGCGCTCCGGTGAAACCAGACCCAAACTCTCATAGTGGCGCAAGGTTTGGGGGTGCAGTCCAACCATTTTAGCCGCTATGCTAATAACATAAATCGGTTGATTGGAAGTTGGCGACTCCTGAAGGTCAAACACCGTAAACTTGCCTTTTACAATCCGCGTATGTCAGCCAGTTCTTCAAAAAGCTCAATCTCCTCGTCGGATAAATTTTCAGGGAGAGTGACCATAACTTTGGCATATAAATCGCCGCGCTCATCGGGGTTTTTTAACTTGGGCATACCCTGTCCTTTCAACCGAAAGGTCCGGCCAGATTGGGTTTCGGGGGGGATTTTGAGTTTGATTTTACCTCTTAACGTGGGGACAATGGCTTCGCCGCCAAGAACGGCTGAGTAGAGGTTTACAGGTAGCTCAAGATAAAGGTCATCATCGACTCGTTCAAAACTGGGATCGGGAGTTACGGTAATTTCAAGGTACAGATCGCCTCTGGGGCCGCCGCTTGCGCCTTCTGCGCCCTCGCCACGAACCCGGACCTTGGTGCCGGTTTTGGTTCCTTTGGGGATTTTAACCTCTAGCCGCCGTCCCCCAACCCGTAAAATACGAGAGGTTCCGCTAAAGGCTTCTTCCAGGGTGATTTCAACCTTTTGATTGTAGTTCTGTCCTTTTTGGGGAATGGCAGATTGCTGTCCCACGCCCATATTGCCAAAGATGGCCTCAAAGAAATCTGAGAATCCGCCGGGGCCTTTAGAACCAAGTTCGCTTAATATATCGTTTAAATCGATTTGTTGTCCCCCGCCCGGACCAAAGCCGGACGCCCACTGGTTCCAATCAAAGCCGCCCTGAGCGCCGGAACGTTGATAGGCGCTCCAACTGGCCCCCAGACGGTCATATTTAGCTCTGGCTTCGGGATCGGTTAATACCTGATAGGCCTCATTAATCTCCTTAAATCGCTCTTCGGCAGTTTTATCGCCGGGGTTAACATCCGGGTGATATTTGCGAGCCAGCTTACGATAGGCTTTCCTGATCTCCTCGGCGCCGGCGTTTCTTTTGACATCCAACATTTTGTAATAATCTTTGTATTCCATTGAAAAGTTCCTTGCCAACAAATGTTGCAACCTTTAGTGTATATCTATCAAGTTTATTGCTAGGGGGTATAGCAATCATATTGATTCGACTGGGAATTATATCTGTAATAAGGATTTAGGCAAGATTTTGGGAGTGGTAAATAAAAATTTTCCCAACAAAAAACCCCACCGATTTAGTGAGATTTCTTGTTACTATTTAACTGTTTGCCGAAAAGATGTTACATAGGGCAAAAGTGAGCAGGGAGGGAGTTTTTAACAGTTTTGCATTTTGCTAAGGTACGCTACTTGCGTCTGAGCTTTAGTTGCCACCTACCAGCAGTTATAGTAGTAGCCGCAGGTGTAGCTGTACTGCTTTTGACCATAACTATAGTAGTAACCGGTGTAGTCATACCCGTAACCGTGTCCATAACCGTAGTTACCATAACCATACTGACCATGATGACGGCTTGGCCACGGATACTGACTGCCAGAGGGGATATGCAAAACCTGACCGGCATAGATATAGTTAGGATTGTACAGGCCATTGGCTTCGGCAATATGATTGGGGTGTACATTATAACGCCGGCCAATGCTGTACAAGGTTTCCCCATAGCGAACTCTATGGTAATCTCCGCCATCATAACGCCCGCAACCATATCCACAATCATAGTCGCGGTCATAGTGGCCATAACCACCGGCCGGGATATACAAAACCTGACCGGCATAGATGCGGTTAGGGTTGTACAAGCCATTGGTCTGGGCAATGTTATAAGCGCTTACGCCATACATCCGGCCAATGCTATACAGGGTTTCCCCATAACGAACTTTGTGGTAATTCCCTCCACTGGCAGAGGCAATGGAAACCGCGCCCAGTTGTAATGCCGCCACCACAATAATAATTGTTAGAATTTTTTTCATATTACCCTCCTACGAAAGGTGATTTTAAGAGTTTTTTCATTTACTCCCTCCGATCAACCAGCCAATATCCCCAATACCTGCCGGTCATCGAAAATTCTTTTGACGCAGCAATTGCTCATTTTGCTATGTCACGTTTTTATGGAAAGCCTTTATGTTAAACCATTATATCGAGTCTTTAACATAATTGCAACAGGTATTAGACATAATGAATTAAATCGACTTGCCATAATGTAGGCAACCAGGAAAAATTAATAAACTTGACTACTTTAGGCCATGTATTTTGCCAATCAAAAGACTTTTTCTTGCAAAAAATAAAGCCCAAACTGGTTGCTACTTATACATTTGGGCTTTTCATTTGCATCATTCTCGACATCACCTCCTTTAAAAAACATAATTGCATAAGGGCGAAATGGATCGCGCCAACATTATGCGATTGTTGTCGGTATATCGGTTTATTGATTGTTTTTAAAGAGCCGGCTTGTTGACGCTATTGAGGGATTATCTACAAACTCTATCATTTTCCCTCAGCCCGTTCAAGTTAAAATCGAAAACTAATCTGCGGGCAATGCTTAAGAACATTATAACAATGATTATGCCAAGTTGCAAGAGGTTGTTTTACATAACACTTTGGACCTTTGTACTATAAATATTATGACAAAAAAAGAAGCCCGGTAATTTGATTACCGGGCTTCCCAAAAAGGAGGAGAAGATGAACATGCCTTTGGCCTATTTACCTCAAAGGCCCCAATGATCACTGCGATCACTTTTGGCAGTTTCAATATAACATAACCACTCCCAATCTACCCAACGTCAACACTACGGAAACCATACGCTCAACTGAGGGATTTAAAAATAAAAGTGAGAGGGTTGCAACCCTCTCACTTTAAACTCGCAAACAGCGACCAGCTACCAGTTATCAGCAGTCAACAAACTGTATACTGCATACTGATTACTGAAGACTGAATACTGATAATCGCATCCCTTAATCTATACCCAGGTAAGCTTTTTGCACCATTTCATTGTCTTGTAAAGCTTTGGCGCTATCATGCAAAACAATTTCGCCGGTTTGAATAACGTAACCCCTATGAGCCACCTGGAGGGCCATCAATGCGTTTTGCTCAACCAGCAAAACGGTGGCGCCTTCTTTATTGATGTTTTGTACGGTTTCAAAAATACTCTCAACCAGAATTGGGGCCAGCCCCATAGAAGGCTCATCAAGAAGCATCACCTTAGGACGTCCCATCATTGCTCGTCCCATAGCCAGCATCTGCTGCTCACCGCCGCTTAATGTGCCGGCTGCCTGTTTATAGCGTTCCTTTAGCCGAGGAAAGAGCGCAAAAACATGGTCAATATCATCGAGAATCCGCTTTGCATCATCTCGGACATAGGCGCCCATCTCCAGGTTCTCCATAACGGTCATGCGAGCAAAAACGCCCCGTCCTTCCGGAACCTGAGAAACGCCTTTTAAAACAATTTCATGGGCCGGGTATTGAGACAAATCTTCTCCGGCCAGGCGCACGGTTCCCTGGCGAGGGCGCACAATACCGCTAATGGTTTTTAGGGTTGTACTTTTTCCCGCGCCATTGGTGCCAATCAGGGACACAATTTCACCCTCGTCTATATAAAGCGAGACGCCTTTTAACGCATGGATATTGCCATAGTAGCTGTGTACATCTTCGACTTCTAACAGTGCCATATGCGGTTCACTACCTTAAAATTACAAATTTGTATGTTATCGATGCTTTTACTGAGAACCATTATTTTCAGACGAGCCGTCCGCAGCTCCTCGCCCCAGATAGGCTTCAATAACTTTAGGGTTTTTTTGAATCTCAGTTGGCGTGCCCTCGGCAATCTTTTGGCCGTAATCCAGCACGGTAATAATCTCGGAGATACCCATCACCACTCGCATATCGTGCTCAATAAGCATAACGGTAATACCTAGCTCGTCTCTAATACGCCAGATAAATTTTGTCAGGTCAGCGGTTTCATTGGGATTCATCCCGGCTGTCGGCTCATCCAATAACAGTAATTTGGGTTGACTGGCCAGAGCGCGTCCAATTTCCAGGCGACGTTGATCGCCATAGGGTAAGTTTTTGGCTAAAGTATCTCCCTTGCCGCTGAGACCAACAAACCTGAGCAACCGCCCGGCTTCTTTATTGGCCGCCTCTTCTTCTCTGCGGTTGCTGGGAAGTCCTAAAAGCGCCCCTATCCAGGAAGATTTTAAATGAGGTTCCTGTCCTACCAAAAGATTCTCAATAGCAGTCATATTAGAAAAAAGTCGAATATTTTGATAGGTTCTGGAGATACCCCGGCGCGTGATACGGTCGGGAGGAATATCCATCAGGGGACTGCCCCGAAAAATCACTTTACCTTCGTCAATGGCGTAAAACCCTGTTACGCAGTTAAAAAACGTTGTTTTACCGGCCCCATTTGGGCCAATAATAGCATGGATTGATTTTTCTTCTATCTCTAAATCCACATTGTCAACGGCTACCAGGCCGCCAAATCGTTTGGTTACATTTTTTGCAGATAAAATAGAGGCCATAATTACCTCCCCTGAAAATAGTTTGGTGAGTTTGGTGAGTTTATTGAGTTACGCTTGTCAGCCGCAACTCATAAAACTTATAAAACTTTTCATCATTGATGGCGTACCAAAGGCTAACTATGATGATTCCTAAGCCGTTTGGCCGGTAGGTAAGGGTTCTGCTTCGTCAGCTTCGT
>JAJRVO010000347.1 GCA_024277275.1 Chloroflexota bacterium | reverse complement strand
GACGGCATGATTTCGCCGGACTTTGTAGCGGCAGCAGGCGAAGCAGCCGAAGGAATGTACATCTCCGGGCCAGACCTGGGTTTTGCCAATGCCAAGTACGATGCCTTTTTAGCCACACACCAGGAGAAGTACGGCGAAGCTCCCTTGAGCGCGTTCCACGCCCACGCTTACGATGCGGCCAATATGATCTTTGACGCCATAGAAGCCGTAGCCGCGCACGACGGCGACGGCAACACGGTCATCGGGCGGCAAGCATTGCGTGATGCGTTGTATGCCACCAGCAACCTTGATGGCATCACGGGCAATCTGAACTGCAATGAGAATGGCGACTGCGCCGATCCCAAGATTGCGGTTAACCAGATTCAAGGCGGCGAGTATGTGCCTGTTGCCGGCGGCGCTGATGCGGGCGAGATGGCGGCAATGGACAAGGATCAATACAGCATTGGTATTGTGCAGCTTGTCACCCACCCGGCGCTGGATGCCGAGCGTGAGGGCGTGTTGGAAGCTCTGGCTGAAGCCGGTTTTGTCGAAGGTGAAAACATCACTATTGACGCTCAAAATGCCGAGGGTGATATTCCTACATTGACCACCATCCTCCAGAAATTTGTGGATGATGACGTCGATATGATTGTCACCATCACCACCCCGGCTATCCAGGCCGCTTACAATGTCACCAAAGATTTGGAAGGCCCGCCGGTTGTCTTTAATGCCGTCACCGATCCTTATGCGGCCGGTGTGGCTACCGCCCCCGATGATCATCCCGACTGGATCATTGGCACGCAGGCTATGCCGCCGGTGGAAGATGGGATGGCTATAATCCTGGAAGTTTTGCCTGACGCTCAGGTGATTGGCAATATCTGGACTCCGGCCGAGAAGAATTCTGAAATAGCCACCTCCATAGCCCGTGAAGTGGCGGCAGATATGGGCCTTGAATTTCTGGAAGCCAACGTCTCTGACTCCAGCGAAGTGCAAACGGCGGCTGAGTCGTTGGTGGCCCAAGGTGTTGACGCCTTCTTCATTTCGACCGACTCCACGGTAGTGACCGGTCTTGAAGCCCTGGTTAAGGTGGCTGCCGAAAATCAGATACCTCTCTTTGCCAACGATCCGGCCTCTGCCAAACGGGGAGCCGTTGTTGCGTTGGGGTTAGACTACTACCAGGATGGCCTTGATACCGGAGCGATTGCCGTTGGTATTTTGAAGGGAGAACTTGACCCGGCGGAAATGACCATTGAAAGGCAGCGAGCCGGTTCAGTGGCGGTCAACCTTGATGCGGCCCAGGCTCAGGGGGTTGAAGTACCGGAGTCGGTGCTTGATCGCGCTGCCGTAGTCTTTGGCGGCGAAGAGATGGCCGCTGATGCAGAGATGGTTGAGGGCGAATTTACCATCGGTATGATGCAGATTGCCACCCATCCGGCTCTGGATGCCGGACGCGACGGCGCTTTGAAAGCCCTGGCCGATGCCGGTATTGTAGAAGGCGAAAACCTGACCGTCATTGCCCAAAATGCGGAAGGCGACATTGCTACGCTGACGACCATTGCCCAGAGCTTTGTTGACAGCGGCGTTGACCTGATTATCGCTACCAGCACGCCGGCTGGTCAGGCTGCCTTTAACGTGGTTCAGGATTTGGAGTCTCCCAATGTCATCTTCAACGTAGTCACCGATCCTTTTGCGGCCGGTTTGGCGACCACGCCGGACGATCACCCCGGTTGGATTGTAGGCGCGCAAGCCTTGCCGCCCGTGGAAGAGGCTATGACTACCATGCTGGAAATTATGCCGGAAGCCAAAATCATCGGCATTATCTGGAATCCGGCTGAGAAGAACTCCGAAGTGGCTACCAGCCTCGCCAGAGAAGCAGCCGACAAGTTAGGCGTGGAACTGGTTGAGGCCAACATCTCTGACTCCAGTGAAATCCAGACGGCAGCCGAGGCGTTGGTCGCCCAAGGCATTGACGCTTTCTTTATCTCAACCGATACCACCGTTGTGACTGGTTTTGAGGCTCTGGCCAAAGTAGCCAACGAAAACCAGGCGCCTCTCTTTGCCAACGATCCAGCTTCGGCTGCTCGTGGCGCGGCGGCAGCTATTGGGGTAGATTACTTCCAGAACGGGTATGACTCCGGCGTTATGGCCGCCAAAATCCTCAAAGGCGAAGCCACCCCGGGCGACTTGAGCGTTAAAACTCAAACAACCGGAATCCTGCACATCAACTACGACGCGGCCAACGCGCAGGGTATTGAATTCTCTGCTGATATTGAAGCGCGCGCCGCCGAGACCTTTGGTGATAAGTAGTTTTAACTTTATTCCATTCTCGTTCCCAAACTTCAGTTTGGGAATGAGGTAATGTTGAAGGTAGTATACTAAAAAGCCTCGACTCAGTTGAGTCGAGGCTTTTGTTTAACATAATATTGGGTGTAGGCTAGCCGTTACTCGTCGCTAAAATCAGGATAGTGTTCTTGCACGCAATTTGGGCAAAGCCCGTGAGTAAATTCTGCTTCGGAATGATTTCGGATGTAGACGGCAACGTCTTGCCAATAGCCTTCGTCATTGCGGATTTTTTTGCAGTGAGCGCAAATAGGCAGCATACCGCTTAAGACTTTTACCTTGTCCAAAGCCTCTTGCAGTTCCTGGTTGCGGGCTTTCATTTCGGCGTTTACCCGGTGAAGTTCCATCATATCCGCAAAGCGGGCTATGGAAATGGCGATGGCTCGCTCCAATTCTCGTGCTCTGGGCGGTTTAGTCAGGTAAGCTCCTACCCCAATGATACCGGCTTGCTCAACCAATTCCGGCGTTTCATAGGCGGTTAGCACAACTACCGGCGTTGGGCAAGATTCATAGATGTGGCGCGAGGCTTCAAGGCCGTCCATAACGGGCATTTGAATATCCATTAGCACCACATCGGGCTGCAAAGATTGTGTCAGATCTACAGCTTGTTGGCCATCTCCCGCTTTGCCAATGGTTACGTGTCCAATATTGTCTAAAGTATCTTGAATAACTTCTCTAACCAGATAGTCGTCCTCTGCAATTAGCACCCGGACTTTTTTTTGCGGCATACTTACCTCTTTTGTTGTCGTTGGTTTGTCAAATTTTCTTCATCCGCAGGGTATCGAATTGTTGCAACAGCGCCCTGGTCGTTATGGAATGTTGCTTCTCCCCGTAATTGTTCGCGGACAATGTTTTGTATCAAATATAACCCAACATCGTAGCGCTCCAAACGCAAGACCTCTTTTGGATAACCCGGCCCATTGTCCCGAAACTCGACTAGAATATAATCTCCTTCAATTACAATGCGGATAATGATATCGGTTTTTTGGCGTTCTTGCAAAGCATACTTGATGGTATTGGTTGTCAGTTCATTAATAACCAGCGCCAGACTGTTAGCCAGCTTGGATGCCACCAACACTTGAGAGGGAGACACTTCCACGGAAACATTTTTATTGGAGGGCAAAACCTGCAAGGCTGATTGAATAATTTGGCTTGCCAGCTTGCTCAATGGTAAGGGCGACCACTGTGAAGCGGAAAGTAAACTATGGACCGTAGCCAGACCCCGGATGCGGGTGATCATATCCTCTAAAATGGCCTGGTGAGTGGACAATTTTTCCTCTTGAGCGTGACGTTTTTCGACCAAAAGCAGGCCAATGATGGCGGTCAGGTTGTTTTTGACCCGGTGGTTGACCTCGTCCAGCAATATGGCTTTGGTTTCGACAGCCAGCCGGGTTTGCCAGTGCAGTTCTTTTATCTCTTCATACAACCTGGCGTTACGGATGGCAATGGCCGACTGAGTGGCAAATAGACCCAAGAGTTCTATATCCGCTGGGGAAAAGGTGTGCGGAATATCCGCCCCGATGTTTAGCACCCCCAAAAACTCGTCTTCAGCGTCGGCCAATCTCCGATGGATGGGTACGCCTGTCACAACCCTGGAGGGCAGTTTCTTGTAGACTGTAGCCCGCCCTTCCCAATTTTGGTAATCATCCACGCAGAGTGGCGCGCCCATTTCCCAGATTTTACCCGAGAGTCCCTCGCCTCGGTGAAGAATAGTTCCGAGCGACTGCATGCCGGGACCAATAGCTACCACTAACTCCAGCACATCTTGTTTTGGCCGGTAGAGGTAAAGGTTGCCTGCTGTTCCCTCCACCAGTTCCATTGCTCGTGAGACAATGGAGTGGAACAGTGTGTCCAGGTTTAGCTGCGAGGCAAGTTCCAATCCCACGTCTTGCAGCACCTTCAATTGGGCCGTTTGCTGGCGAATTTCCTCCTCGGTTCGTTTGCGTTCGGTGATGTCCAGTACCGCGCTAATGAACCCGGTCAGGGGATTAGAAGGGTCGAGAGGGGTAGCTCTGATAAGACAATCAAAAATGCTACCGTCTTTGCGTTTCCAGCGCGTTTCTGCTTCTCCTATGCCGTGTTCTTTCATACCTTTGTATAAAACCTTGCCGACCCGTTCATATTCTTCTTTGCTTTCGTAGAGCATCCAGGGATTTGCTCCCAAGATCATTTCTGGCGGGTAGCCTGTCATTTCCTGCATTTTTGCGTTTGACCAGTCTAACGCCAGGTTGCGAACCAGGCCGATGCCGAGCGGCACAGCCCTAAAAACATTTTCCAGGGTGGCCTCGCTTTCCCATAGCGACGTCCCTACTTGCTTGCCTGTGGTTTCTACCGTTTCTAATGCAGAAACCCGTTGACGCAATTCGGCCAATTCATTAATGAGTTGCGCTTTAGTTTTATCTTTATCCCTCATGTTGACGCTCTTTCTCAG
>JAJRVO010000346.1 GCA_024277275.1 Chloroflexota bacterium | reverse complement strand
TGGCCGGACAGTACCCCACATCTCGATGGAGGCCGGGCGAAATAGTTGTGGATGAGTTTGATTTGTTATTGCCGGATGATATGTCGGCGGGAACATACCGGCTGGAAGCGGGGATGTATGACCCGGAAGCTGGCAATCGTCTTCCTGCTTATGATGCTAACGGGCAACCGCAATCTGATAATGTAATTATCCTGACTCAAGTCACAATACCCTGATTGACCCAATGGTTTCGTAATGATTGAGGATTCCATAAATCCAAAACCCAAAATCCAAAATCCAAAATCCAGATGGCCTGACATCGCCCTGATTGCCATCTTAACCCTTCTTCCCCTGCTCTTTTTCTGGCGACTCATCACCCCCTATCCCGCCGACCAAATGCGCATTGCCGCCGGCGATTTCGCCGAGCAATACTTCCCGCTGCGGGCCTTTGCGGCTCAAGCGTGGGTGAGCGGCCAGATTCCCCTCTGGAATCCCTACCTCTACGGCGGCCAACCCGCCCTGGCCGATATCCAATCCGGGGCGCTATATCCTCCTCATGTCATTCAGTCGCTTGTTTTAGGCTGGGGCGCGCCGCTGTTTGGACAAGAAGTTGGTTTTCCCTTATCGGCGCTGGAGTGGCAGGTGATTATCCACTTTTCTCTGGCTGCCGTGGGCGCTTATCTTTTTGCTCGACATCTTTTCCAACGGCGCGACATTCCCCTGCGACGAGCGCGATTTGGCGGCGTTATCGCCTCGCTGGTTTTTACATACAGCGGCTACCTAACCGGCTTCCCCGTTCAACAGCTTACCATTTTACAGGCCGGCGCCTGGCTCCCGTGGATTCTGTGGGGTCTTGACACAACCCTTTGGCACGCCGATGAACTACCAGGAAACATCACGCCAAGCAACCTCCGGTTGTCCGCATCACGCATCACACATCACTCCTCCCTAAAACCAATAGCCTGGACCTCCCTCGCCTTCGCCCTCGCCATCCTCGCCGGACACCCCCAAACGGTTCTATATATCTTCTATTTGACAATTGCTTATACCGTATTTCACGCTGTGACCAATTGGCAAAGGGTATCAGCTAATAAGGAACCAACCAGGAACAATTTTTCATTCATCATTCATCCCTTGCAAGGCAAGGCTTCATCATTCATCATTCCCCCGCTCACCCTCTGGCTTATCATCATTCTACTAAGCGCATCCCTTGCCGCCGCCCAACTTTTGCCAACGCTAGAATTTATCTCTCACTCCGTCCGCGCCGACCTTTCCTACCAGGCCGTCTCAGCCGGTTTGCCCCTCAACGAGCTTATCTCAATCCTATATCCCGGATTTTTCGGCGGCTCCCCCGAATACGTCGGCATTGTTACCCTGGTCCTGATTGCCCTGGCTCTGACCCTTGCCTGGTCCCGGTATAGGGAGACAAGGAGACAAGAAGAAAAGGAGACAAAGGACCAAGAAAAAATCTCTTCTGCTCCCTTGCCCCCCCGCTCCCCTGCCCCCCCGCTTCCCTTCTGGACCGCCGCCGGCCTCATCAGCCTCCTTCTGGCCTTTGGGGGCAACCTGTTTGTCTACCCACTATTCTATCTACTTGCTCCCGGTTTTGATGCCGTTCGCCAGCAAGAACGAGCCTTTTTGATTTTTAGCTTTAGCGCAGCAATACTGGCCGGTTACGGAGCTATAGTCTTAACTGGTCCTTTATCAAAAACAGTCCGATCAACATATATTTTATTTGAACGTCGTCTGCGGGTCATAGGGATTATTGCCGTGGGGCTAACCGGTTTCTTTATCTACGGCTCTGCCGCCGCCACAGTCAGAGGCGATGAAGTCAATCTCTTTTTCGGCGTGCTGCGACACCACCTGTTTGGGCTGATAATTTTTGGAGGAATGCTTCTGTTATTGGCCTTGCGCCCTCGTCGCCGGCTGCGCCGTCCGTGGGGAATGGCCCTGATTGCCCTGTGGCTGGCCTTTAACCTGTTTACCGTAAACTGGCGCTTCAACCTGGAAAAACCCACCGATCCCCCCCCCTTCACTCTCAACGGCGCCACCCAATTCCTGCAAACCAATCTCAAATTACTAATTACCAATTACCAATTACCAATCACCTCCGCCCGCATCGTCTCCGGCGGCATGTTACCCGGCGGAAACAGCGCCGCCTCAGTCTACAGTCTACAGGATTTAACCGGCAATACCCCTTTGCAGTTAGCTACCGTAAATACATTTATGCAGCAAATGCCCGCCTGGCGATTGTGGCAATTGATGAGCGTTCGCTACGTTGTTGACCAGCGCGATATTTCCGACCCTGGCTTGCAACTGGTTTTTGAAGAGGATGAACTGAAAGTATTTGAAATGGGCGACCCCTTTGACCGGGTTTGGTTTGTGTCCGAAACAGAAGCGATATTCAACAATGAGCAAGCCATTGCCCGCCTGGCCGCCGACGATTTCGACCTGCGCCGCACGGCCATTGTCGCTGCGCCGTTGAATGTGTCGCTTGAAGACTCAGATGCAACGGCTGCCATCGTTGATTTCAACCCAACCCGATTAGACGTGGAAGTTGACGCATCGGGCCGGCAGCTTATGGTCGTTAGTCAAATCTACTACCCCGGCTGGCAGGCAAAGATTGACGGCCAACCGGCTGAGTTGTTGCAAGTTAACGCGGCGCTTCAGGGAGTCGTTGTTCCGGCAGGAAACCATCTGGTTCAACTCACTTTTTGGCCCAATACTTTTGTCTGGGGACTTATTATTTCGGGGGTTGCCCTTTTAATTTGCGGGGGTATCTTAGTGGCGAGAGAGGTTTGATATAAAAATAAACTGCGCCAACTTTCAAAACACAGAATCTTGCCCAAACAACAAATTTAGCTTATCATTTCACTATCGGACACTTTTTAAAATGGGACACGAGTACAATTAGCGCCATCATGTCATTCTGAGCGATAGCGAAGAATCCCTGTGGGGCGGCAAATTAACTCAAGTCGGCAGGCAATAATTTCAACCTCTCCGCCAAATTTGATTTTTTGCCAACCAAACGTATCAGTCAGCAACGATTTTAGGGATTCTTCACTCCACTACGCTCCGTTCAGAATGACATGCTACGGTTATTTGCATCCTCTCCCAAAAAGTGTTCGGTAGTGAACTTATCATAAAAAAAGAAAACCTGCAAAGTGTACGGCTGACTCTATCAGGTCAGACAACTTTACAGGTTTCAAAATAGTTGACTTGCCTGATTGCTCAAGGCTGGTTTTTTTGCTGCTAACCCAGAGTTAGCCCTTGCCAGAAGATTTCCGCTTATGCTTGGGCAGGAACTTCTCAATGAGAGCTGTCAGGCGGTTAACTTTGTCTTGCAAGGCATTGACTGTTTTTTCAAGGATATCAATCCTGCCTCGCAATTCATACCGACTGAGATTAGCGGCGGTCTGAGCTTCATACAATTTGTCAATATGTTGTAAACTGTGACCTGTTGCCATTTCAGCCGTTATGTTACCGTTAGCATAATCTGAGATAATCTGCTTGTGGTTGTAAGTTCCCATTGTATCTCCTTTATCATATCGAAAT
>JAJRVO010000345.1 GCA_024277275.1 Chloroflexota bacterium | reverse complement strand
ATGCGTTTTCCGGTCATGCTTCACCTCCTACTTTTACTCTTTCAATCTGGCGAGTGCCTTCTCCCGGAGGAGAGCCGCCAACGTAGTGTACCTTGGGATTGGTGCCAAACTCTTCCAGCAGCCGGAAGGAACTCTTCTCTTTGAGCAGCTTGGAGACCTCGCTATCGGGGTCATCCAGGTCGCCAAAGTGCAGGGCAAAGAGGGGGCAGTTAGCCACGCAGGCCGGTTTTAGCCCTTGCTCCACGCGATGCACGCAGAAGGTGCATTTTTCGACCACGCCTTGTTGATGACCGCCGCCGGCAATCATCTGTTTCTTTGGCCCGTAACCCGCGTCCAAATCCGGGTTGTCGTAGGGTGGTGTTTTTCCATTGGTGACCTTAGCCAGGTCCTTGTCGGCCCAATCCAGGTAGTAGCTTTCTGCCGGTTCTTTCCAGTTGAAGTAGTTGGCCCCGTAGGGACAAGCGGCGTGGCAGTAGCGACAACCGATGCAAGTTTCAAAATCGGTGGCGACCAGGCCATCCTTGCGCTTAAAGCGGGCCTCAGTGGGGCAGGCTTCTACGCAGGCGGGGTTATCGCAGTGCATGCAGGGCCGGGGCATAAACCAGACCCGGCTGTTGGGGAACTCGCCCTCTTCAAAGCGATAGGTCTGCATCCAGAAGATACCCTGAGGCGTATTGTTTTCTACTTTGCAGGTTACCATGCAGGCCCGGCAGCCGGTGCAACGATCTAAATCAATTACCATTCCATATCTAGCCATTTTTACCTCCTTATGCCTTT
Source organism: Chloroflexota bacterium (assembly GCA_024277275.1). Lineage (GTDB taxonomy): Bacteria > Chloroflexota > Anaerolineae > 4572-78 > J111 > JAJRVO01. The sequence continues at coordinate 13,465 of JAJRVO010000345.1, read as the reverse complement.
TCTACCTTGACCTTCACGTGGTAGGTCTGGTCGGCTGTGTTGGTTACATAGCCCTCGCCGGTGAAGAACAGGGTGTTGGGGGATGGGCCATCGTCTTTGAGCCAGGGGTGTTTGGTATGCTGGCCATAGTGGTGAGGCATAGCTACCGTATCGGGCCGGATGCTCTCACGGTAACTGGCTGTCACCTTTACCTTGCGGGTCTCTTTTGTGACCGCGTTTTGCGACTCAATCCACACCTCATCGCCGTCTGCTATGCCCTTGGCCTGGGCTGTTTTGGGGTTGATCTCCATTAACTGGGTGGGGGCCAATTCCCTGACCAGAGGCAAGGGCGTGCGAGATTGTTTGTATTCAATCATGTGATAGCTGGTCAGGTAAAGGTCGTAATCTTTGGGCGATTTGTCCAGCGTCAGGGGGCGCCAGGTGGGCAAGGCAGTGTAGTCTTGCCAGTAAATCTTATCGACCTTAGCCTTTTTCATTTGCTGCTGGTAGCCCAGTAACGACTCGCCGTAAAGGCGATGAATGACGCCGCCAAAGACAGGATCGGCAGCATACCCGTAATACTTGCCGGCCTTAACCGGCCCCTTAAGCTGTACCCCATTTTCCTCAAAGAAGGCAATGCCCTCTTCAAGGCCGTTGGCTTTGGACCAGATATCCAGAATTTCCCGCACCGTCGGTTTTTTGTCGGTGGGTATGGCGCTGTCGCCTTCCAGTTTCAGCCCTTTGTTGAGGTGAGCCAGGTAGCCGTCCTCGCCGGTCAGGATGCCGGCTTTCTCGCACAGGTCCAAGTAGATGTCGATATCGCCCTTGGAGTCAAACAGCGGGTCCATTGGGGGGATACGCATAGCCTTGGCGTCAACGTACTGGTCGGTGGCGCTGATTGGTCCCTCGTATTTTTCAAGGGTGGCCGCGGGCAGCACCACGTCGGCAAAGTAATCGGCTGTGCGGCTGAGCCAGGGGTCAATAACGGCCACAAACTTAAACTTTTTGTAAGCCTCAAAGTTGGCGTCGTAATCCGGGAAGGAACCCAGGGGGTTGACCATATGCAGAATAGCCATTTCGGGAATTTTCTCGACGCCGTATTTATCCGGGTTAAGCATAACCTTGGCTACGATCGAAGAGTTATTGCTGTTGATGGGGTAAAACTTGGATTTATTGAGATAAAGGTTGGGCGAGTCGGTAATCTCGATATTATCCAACCCTTTGTAGTTTTTGTGAATCTTCCAGGTAAAGTCGGAGGTTTGCCCGCCCACGGCTCCTATTGAACCCAAAAGCATAGATATCATGGTCACGGCCCGGAGGGCTTGAAAACCAAGTTCTTGCTGGGCAACGTGATAGGCCATCACGGCAACCGGGCGGTAGGGCAGGGCCATGCCATCTATCTCGATGGTACTGCCGATCATGGCGTTGTCGCCCAACTCCTCACCCACTTTACGGATTTGCTCGGCCGGCAGGCCGGTGATTTTAGCCGCCCACTCAGGCGTGGATTTAGCCACGTGGTCTTTGAAAAGTTGGAAAGCGGGCTGAACTTTGACCCCATTGACGGTAAATTCGCCTTCCATAGCCGGGTCTGCGCCCTCTGTGCCGTGCGGGACGGCCTTTTTGGCCGCTGCGTTCCAGACCAGGGGGTTGCCTTCTTTTTCGTCTCCGGTTGGTTTGGCCCGTACAAAAAAGCCATCTTTATCAACCAGGTAAGGGGAGTTGGTGTATTGCTTAAGGTAGGCCCAATCTACTGTGCCGCGCTCTATGATAACGTTGCATAGGGCCAGAGCCAGGGCCAGGTCGGTGCCGGGACGGATGGGCAGCCAATCGTCGGCAAAGTGGGCCGCGCTGCGCAGCCGGGGGTCAATATCTACTACCTTGAGGCCCCGCTCTTTGGCTTGCGTAAGTTGCTGCGGCCAGGTTATCCAGCACAGCTTGTTGCCGCCGGCGTTGGTAACATTCCAGCCCCAGGCCAGCAGGTATTTGGTGTGCCGGAAGTCGGGGCTTAACACCGCGTGCGTGCCGATAGTGTACTCAAGCGCCCGGTAACCGGCATCGGAACAAAACGCGCCGTGGTGCAGTTTGACCGCCCCGGAAGATTTGACAAAGGCTGTGTCGTAAAATGGCTTGGCCTTGCTGCGGCCCTTTTGCCAGACCAGCAGATGGGGGTCTTTGGCCCGAACTTCATTCATCTTGTCTGCTACCAGGGTCAGGGCTTCATCCCAGGAAACCTGTTTCCACGTGCCGGGCACGCCCTTTTCATTGGTGCGAACCAGGGGGCCTTTGACCCGATTGGGGTCGTAAAGGGCCGTAAGTTGGCCCACCCCTTTAGGGCATAACGTACCCCGGTTGCGGGGGTGGTCGGGGTGGCCTTCTAGTTTGACCACTCGCCCGTTGACCACACGGGCTAACATGCCGCAGTCTTGCTTGCCAATCCAACAGGTTGTTGGAATCCATTCCTCTGTTACGGCAGCGGCTTTTGCGCCCGGTGTTGCGGCCACCAGCGTTTCCAGTTCTCCGTCCAGCAAACCGCTGGCAGCCAGAGCGCCACCCGCAACAGCGGACGTTTTTATAAATTCCCTTCGCGTAATTTTCATTGTAACCCCCTTTCAATTGAAACTAATTTACAGTGTGTAAAAGCGTTGGGCATGTATCCTACCTCCTAAGTTTGGTTAACCCTTGTTACAAACAAACAAAAAAAGGAAATGCCGGTATCTCAACCAGCATCTCCTTTGCAAATATGACAGGCAATAGCGTTTCCCCCATTACCCCGGCCGGACAAAAACCGGCGGCCCGCCGCCATAGACGCGCCGCGTCGTTAGGCCGGTCAAGCTCGGAGAAGTAAGTATTTACCCTTTTTGACATTCTCGTTCCCAAACGGGGAACTCTGTTTCGACCAGTCCCAAAACGGAGTTTCTCCGTCAGGCCCGTTCCCAAACTGGAGTTTGGGAACAAGCAGGGTGGGAACGAGCAGGGTGAAATTGGGCAATAAACTCTGTTTGCAAGTTAACCAAAACAGAGTTTCTCCGACAGACGCGGCCCAAAACCAAAATTTTGGACCGGGACGCGGACGGGTAATTAATTAATTTTGTGTAACTACCTAGCTGTGCTAACTTAGATGTTGAGTATAGCGGTAATTAGTAAATGGTAATTGGTAATTTGGCCCAATCACTAATTACTAATAACCAATTACCCGTACTAAAGCGTCGTATTTGGCTCAAGGTAGGTAGTTACAATTTTGTTACTATTCAGGCATGTCATTTCGACCGTAGGGAGAAATCCCTGGAATCTAACTTTTACTCAGCAGGTAACCGGAAAAAATGAAACCTGGCCTTTTTTCTGGCAAACATACTGTTAAGTGTTATGCTACGGGGATTTCTCGTCGCAAGCTCCTCAAAATGACATGAGACTGAGTAGTTACATACCTTTGAAAAAAGCAATTAGTACCTTTAACCTGTGATTATTGTAACATGAAAAAGGTATTGCGTCTGTCGGGAGAAACCCGCTATTTTTTGTAAGCGTGTAGGGAAAAAGAGAAGAGGCTTGTCAGGGAATCCCCTTACATTGACCGATCCAGGAGGTGATGCTTGAGGGCAAAGCGAACCAGCGCCGCCCGGCTTTTGAGCGCCAACTTTTTCATAGTCCGGGCTTTGTAGGTTTCCACTGTCTTAACGCTGAGGTAGAGCATATCGGCAATCTCTTTGTTGGCGTGGCCCAGTGCAATCAGGCGCAGCACTTCCAACTCGCGCTCGCTGAGATGAGCCACGGGGTCGTCAGAGGCAGGGGCAGGCGCGGTTTGGTCGGAGGAGTCTGCCAGCAAGACCCTGGCGTGGTCGGGGTGCAAAAAGACGCCGCCGCCGTAAACGGTCCTGATAGCCACCAGTAATTCGGTATCGGCGGCCTGCTTGAGAACGTAGCCCGCGCTGCCCGCGGTCATAGCCTGGCGCAGATACTCGGCGTCGTCGTGCATGGTCAGGATTAAGACCCGGCTGTTGGGGGCGTGTTGTCCAATTTCGGCCAGCGCTTCCAGGCCGTTGCAGTGGGGCATGTTGATGTCTAACAGGATGACATCGGGCTGCAAATCAGCGACAGCCTGAATGCAACTGCGGCCATCGCCGGCCTCGCCAATCACTTCCATGTCAGCTTCAGCATTGAGCAAGGATTTCAGCCCGGCGCGTAAAACGGCGTGGTCGTCGGCCAAAAAAATACGGATGGGTGCGGTCATAGCGGTACCTCCACAAAAACGGTTGTGCCTTCAGAACTGCTTTCAATTTCGACTTTTCCCCCCACCAGGTCGGCCCGCTCGGTCATGCTGTGCAGTCCCACGCTATCTTTGGCTTTACGGGCGGCAATCGGGTCAAAACCACAACCGTCATCTTCAATGATGGCCTGCACCCGGCCCTTACGCGAGGAGAGAAGGACGCTCAACGTGCGGCCCCGGCTGTGACGGGCGGCGTTGGTCATGGCCTCTTGGGCAATGCGATACAGGGTAGTTTCAACCGGGGCGGGCAGGCGGTCGGGCAGGTTGCAATGCAAGTCAACCACTAAATTGGCGTAGTGGTCGGAAAATTCGTCGGCGTAGCGTTCCAGGGCGGCGGCCAGCCCCAGATCGTCCAGAACGCTGGGGCGCAACTGCCGGCTGAGCAGGCGAATCTCATCCAGAGTTTCGCCGGCCACCTGGCGTAGTTCTTCTGATTTGTTTGCAACCACCGTTTGACCATTAAGCCGGCTGATGAGCTTTAGGCCGACCATCAGCGAGGTCAGCGATTGGCCCACCCCGTCGTGTAGTTCATGAGCAATACGGCGGCGTTCTTCTTCCTGGGCGTTGATAAGTTGAGCCAGCAGGCGGCTGCGAGCGGCTTCTTTTTCGGCCACGGCTTGCTGGCTGGTTTCCAGGTCGCTCACCATTTGATTGAAGGCGTCGGCCAGGTCGCCAATTTCATCGTCGGCCCAGTGGGGGGCGCGGGCGGTCAGGTCGCCCCGGCCAACGCGCCGAGTTGTAGATACCAGTTCTAGAATGGGATGGGTGAAGAGCCAGGTCAGTAACATGGCCGCGACTACCCCGCCCAACGTCATAATTAGCGTGGTTAATAATATTTGGCCGGTGACAGCCGTGACCACACTTTGAAGCCTGGTTTCGGTCAGGCCCAGATGCACGGTTCCGGCCTGTCCCTCAAAGATAGGGGAGGCAAAGTCGTGGATGTACTTTTGTTCGCTGACGTAACGCAAGTGATGGCTGTTGTCATCGCTGTCGGTAGGATTAAGCGATAGCAAAGCGGTTGGAAATCCCCCTTCAAAGGTGTGGGCCAGCACCTGGCCTTGAGGGTCCAGCACAAAAACATAAACCACGTCGGGGTGATTAGATACAGTTTCGGCCAGTAGTTCGTACAGGGCAAAGGTGTCGTTGAGCAAAATGGGGTCAACGCTGCGGGCGGCCAGGTCGCTAATAATGGAGCGCCCTCGCTCCTGTAGTTCTTCAATAAGGGTGCGGTTCATCACCGCCCGCACTTGCCAGGTTACGCTTAAGCCCAGCAGGATGGTGAGGGTTAAAATAATGCCCAAAAATTTGGTGCGGACACTCACCCCGCCGGCCCAGGCCCACCACCATTTTAACCAGGCGTTAAATTGAGGATGTTGACGAAAACGAGCAAAAAACTCACTCACGGAGCTACCTCCGTATTTTGAATGACCTCACGGGCTGTATTGTAGGCGCTGTCGTCTAACAACACAAAGCGGTCAAAGCCCAATTCGGTCAGGGCGCGCCGGCCGTCCGGGTCGTTGGGCATTTCTAGCAAAAGGTGGCGCAATTCCACTTTCAGCCTGGGCGACAGGTCGGGCGGCACCACCACCGGGGGGATGCCAAACGGGGGGGATTTGTGGATAATTTTAAGCCGCTGTTTCAGTTCAGGATAACGCTCAAAGGCGTATTCCAAAACCAAACTATCCACCGCCGCGCCGTCGGCTACCCCTTTGGCTACCGCTTTGATGGCCTTATCGTGGCTGTAAGTAAAAAAGGTGCGGTGGAAAAAGTTTTCCGGCGTAGCGCCCAGTTGTTGAAGCAGGTAGGTGGGGTAAACCCGCCCAGTATGGCTCATAGGGTCGGTAAAGGCAAAGATTTTGCCGCGCAGGTCGGCCATGCTTTGAGCGGGGCTGTCGGCCGGGACAATCAGCGCCGAGTAGTAAACTTGCTCCCCGTTAACCTCCGGGGCGGCCAGCAGTTCCATGCCAAAGTCGTTGTGTCCGGCCACGTAGGCGCTGGTGCAAACAAAGGCCAGGTCTACTTGACCTTGCTCAATTAGCTTGTTGGCTTCGGCATAGGTGCGGCGCTGAACCAACTCGACCGGACGGCCCAACTTTTCTTCCAGGTAGGCGGCCAGGCTGCTGTAGTTTTCAACAGTTCCCTCGGGCGAGATGATAGCAGCCACGGCCAGGCGCAAAGGCGCCACTTTAGCCGGGGCAGCGACCGGGAGGGATTCGCGTTGGCTCAGGTCAATGTGGGGTACGGCGTTGGCTTGCGCTGTGGCGCAGCCGGTCAACAAGGCCGGAAGCAGTAGCGCCAACCATACTACGGCCCCTTTTAGCTTGAGGATTAGTCGAGACATTTTACACCTCAATTTCATCAATACACATTTATTTTAACCGTTCTTTCTCACTTATTAAAGTGGCAGATGTCATCTTTTGACGGTGATAGATGTCATTTTAACTTACGGAAAACCCGGCAGACCTAAAAATTGGCGCTGCCAGGTCTTGGAGCTTTTTTAATTGTGAGTTATTAATGGTACAATGCTTGATAATGGTCAGCAGATTGACGCCTTAGTAATTTGACCGACGGCTTATGGAACTATCAGAAATTCTTTACCAAAAAACCAATAGAGATTTACAACAATTGACCAAATTGATTGAGGGCTGCCGGGGCGCAACCCGCAAGGACGATCTGGTTCGCTGTATCCATCGAGCCGTTATGACGCCAGAGTCGTTGCGGCAGTTGTGGCGGCAGTTGGACGATCTATCCAAAAAAGCCGTTGCCGCGGCTTATCACAACGACGGCGAATTCAACGCCTCGGCCTTTGAGGCCCAATACGGCCAACTGCCAGAACGGCCCCAGAGCAAATGGTCCTGGGAACAACAGGCAATCTTGCTCGACTTGTTTCTTTATGATGGTCAGCTTCCCTCGGATTTGACGCCGCTGTTGGAAACGCTGGTTCCCCCGCCGGATAAGTTTCAGTTGCATGGCCTGGCCGATGCGCCGGAAGTGGTTTTGACTGCCGATGGGTATGAGGTTGAGTTGACCCGAGCTGAAACCGAGCAGGCCGGATTGCACGATTTAACGGCTTACTTGCGGTTGGTTGCGCAAAAGGAGCTAAATACAAGTTCTTCCACAGGCAATACAACGCTGGCCGGGATTAAAAAAATAATTAAGAGCTTATTAACCAACGATTTCCTGCCTCTGCCCTCAACGTATCGGGCCAACCACACTATTCGCCCTTTTGGGTTGGATATCTTTGCCCGTGAATCCGGTCTGGCGGCGTACAACAAACGTTCCGGCCTCCACTTAACCAAGGCCGGAAAGGGGTTTCATCGAACCCAAAACCTTGAGATTTTGCTGGAAGCCTTTGAAACCTGGGCCCAACAGGGCAGCTTTGACGAGTTAAGCCGTATCTCCGCCGTGAAAGGGCAAAAATCCAAAGGGACTCGCTTAACCCGCCCGGCTTCTCGCCGCGAGGCTGTCGTTGAGGCCCTGTCGTGGTGTCCGGTAAACGTGTGGATTGATATTCAAGATTTCTACCGGGCTATCCAGATTTGGCACTTTGATTTTGACGTAGAAACCACTCCCTACAGCAGTCTCTACGTGGGTTACAGAGATTATGGGATGTTGTATGGCAACAGCTATTGGACGGTGGTTAAGGGGTTGTATATCAACGCGGTCTTGTGGGAATATTTAGGCTCAATTGGGGCGCTTGATTTGCTCTACACCGATCCCCAAGACGCTTGTTTAGAGGGACCAAGTAACTATTATTACGATGATCCTTACTACAGTTTATACGATGGCCTGAAATATTTTCGTATCAATAATCTGGGCGCTTATCTGCTGGGCCAGGCCGGGGAGTACGTACCCGCCCAACCTCTTGAACCGGCGCTCTTTGCTATCACCCCCGATATGCAAGTCGCCATTACCGAGCCGGATGCCTTAACCCCCAATGATCAACGCCGGTTAGAGTCGATGGCTGTGCCGCTGAAAAACGGCCAGTACCGGCTTGATGCCCAGCGCGTGCTGACCGCCGTTGAAGAAGGCGACGACTGGCAACAAGTCGCCGAGTTTTTGAGTAGCCGTCACAGCGGTCATTTGCCGGAAGAGGTCTTGTTTTGGCTGGAAAAACTACAGCAAAACAGCCAGGCTTTCAAGAACGGAGGGCCAGCCTTGTTAATCAAAGTTGAGTCGGCTGATTTGGCACAGATGGCTATGGCCGACCCGGTTTTGCAAAAGTTCTGCAAGCGCGTTGACTCCAAAACCCTGGTCATCCCGGCCAATCGAGTAAATGCGTTGCGGAAACGCCTTAAAGAGTTAGAGTATATGTTGGCCTTGTAACCAATAACCTGGCTGATGACCGATTAAATTGGGGGAAATGGGATGTGACGTCTGGAACGTATTGCCGGAAATTGCCCGTTTGAAACCAGACCCTTTACCCGCATTTTAAATGCCTCAAATTCCTGCGCGCTGATCAAGTCGGCCAAAATTCGGCACAGTTCCGCTTCTTCCAGCAAAGATTGTAAATGGGCTAAATTGTTTAATAAAGGGGTGGGAATAGTCTCATTGGAGAATTCCCAAATTACGGTGCGTAGTTTGGGGTGGGTGTGAAACGTAAGGCCGTGGTCAATTGACCAAATTGTTCCATTTTTGCCCTTAAGACAGTGACCGCCTTTACGGTCGGCATTGTTGACAATGTGGTCAAAAAGCGCCATGCGCCTGAAGGTTTCAGTAAAGGCGGGTTCATCGCGCATGTTAAAGTAGTGCGCCTCGTATTCCGCCTCGACAAATAGTTGCACGCTGCCCAGGCCGTGCGGCCCGTCCCGGAGGACCGTGGTTGGAATGCTGGGCCAGCCCAACACCTGGCTGATTAGATAACTGGCAAATTCCCGCTGAGCCAAAGTACGGTCGGGAAAATCCCAAAGAGGACGCTCTCCCTCATCCGGTTTATAGATTGCCAGTGAATTTGCACCGTTATTCTCTGAGAGCTTAACCAAAAAGGTGTAGTTAGAACTCCACGGCATTAAACCCTCAAGTTCCATTGCCCCGTTTAGCAGCGTATCCAGAATTTTGTCCTGGTTTGGGAGCGGGGTGCGCCGGCGATTGCCGGAAGCGGCCAGCTTTTGGACGCCGGTTATCTTAGATAAGATGCTATTCGAGTCGAACTGAATAATGTTTACTGCCATGGTACTTTTTCGTGACCGTTCTCCTTGGGGCAAAAGTGCCCGTTAGGGTCAATGGGCCTATCACACAATGGACAGATGGACCGGCCCTGATCAATAATTTCCATAGTATGATCGCACATAGCCTTCATCTGCGCCCGAGTGGCCCAGAACCGGGCGATGGCGGGGGTACTGTCTTCAAGCTCAATTTCCTGAACAACCAACACCACATGGTCTTCCTCTTGATCATACCCCAACCCAATTTGTCCTATCACAAATTCTGGCTCTACCGGCTCCCGTATCATTAAATCAGAACTAAGCGGAAGCTCTACTTTGGAGAAAGTACGGGGATATTTTTGGTCTAGCTCTTCTAAAAGCTCAATTGTGCTGGATGCCAGAATTCTGGCCTGCTCCTTTTCTAATTTTAGCGTAACGGTTGAGTTGCTTTGGCTGGCTTGCAGCAAAAACATACGCTGGCCCGGCGGTCCAACCGCGCCAATTGTAATACGTGAGACTGGATTAAGGTCCGTCAATTTTCGTGACATATTTTTCTCGCTTTATTTTCCTTTGCGCTTTTCTTGAGGCGGCGGATTGTGATGGGTATCATTTACGGATATTACGCGCGGTCCCACCGGCGTAAAAGCAACGGTTGTAATTGAAGCCGTGCTAATCACAATGCGCTGGAATAAGTCAAAATGCACCCCCAGATAGTGAGCCACCGCCGATTTGATAAGATCGGCGTGCCCAACTATCGCAATGGTTTGACCCGGATGAGCGGCTGCCAGAGCGTTGACCTCTTGCACGAAACGTGTTTGCATCTGGTACATAGTTTCGCCGCCGGGAAAACCGGCTCCGCTGGGATAAAACTGAATTGTGTGCCAGGATTTTTCTTTGGCTAACTTGGCAATGGCCTTGCCGGTCCAGTTGCCGTAATCTACTTCCAACAGGCCGGGCCGATTTTTTATTTCCAGATTATGGTGTTTCGCAATGGCCGTGGCTGTTTCCATAGTTCGTTCCAGAGGGCTGGCATAAATAGCATCCAGCTTGACTCCGGCCAACCGTTTACCGAGCGCTTTGGCCTGCTTTTGTCCCTGTTTGTTTAGGTGAACGTCTGGGGTTCTTCCGGCTAATTTGTGGCTTTTGGTCCACTCGTTTTCGCCGTGCCGGATGAACAGAACCGTGGTGGGTTTTTGATCGCTTTTAGATTTCTTTTTTGTATTTTTTGGCATGTTTGTGTGTTAGTTGTTGGACCTATTTTTATCTCGTTATCTTGTTCCCAAACTCCAGTTTGAGAACAAGATAAAAAAGGCTGATTGAATTTTAGTAAAAGACTGTTGATAAATTTTAGCAGCTTAATGTGGTTTAATCAAACTGAAATTGTGTAACGCTGTTGCATCGCTTATGATATGCGGCTATAATGAAAACGGTAAAGTGGATTGTATTAATTATTTCTTTGACAGGAGAAACATAAAATGAATTATCCATTAGAAATGAACTTTAAGATTTTAGCCGTTGCACCCCAAATTTTTGTCCGCGATGCCGGCGGCACGGAAATCATGTACGTTAAGCAAAAGTTGTTTAAACTGAAAGAGGCCATTAATGTTTTCTCCGACCAATCTCAAACCAATCAGCTTTACTCTATAAATGCCGACCGGGTTATAGATTTTTCGGCTCGGTACAATTTTACTAATAACCAGGGTATGGGTATGGGCGCCATCAAGCGACAGGGGATGCGGTCTATCTGGAAAGCCAGCTATGATATCCTGGAAGGGGACGGCATAAAGTACCACATTCAAGAAGAAAATGCTTTTGTAAAACTAATGGATGGTTGTTTTACCCAAATTCCGGTTGTGGGCATATTTTCCGGTTATGTATTTAACCCCGCTTATTTGGTCACTCGCCCCAGCGGCGGCGGCGAACCCGGCCCCACGGTGATGCGTTTGGCTAAACAACCTGCCTTTATGGAAGGCAAGTTCTCTATTGAAAAGGTTGATCCCGGCTTAAGCCAGAGTGACGAAGAGCAAATTCTACTCAGCCTGGTAATGATGGTTTTACTGGAACGCAGCAGAGGATAGCGGCTTCAACCAACAATAGCCTTAACCAACCGAGGAATCAAAAACCAGCGCAGCGTGGCGTCGCCCGGCTCCAAATCGGCCCACTCCATAATATCCAGGTCAAGACAAGCCAAAGCGGCAGTTGGAAATCTTATTTCAAACCCTTGATTCCATCTTGAGCCATAACCCAGAAGCAGGGTGGCTACCGTCTCTTCCATCGTTGGATTATGCCCAACCAGCATGGCTCGCTCCACAGCATCAGGTAATGTTTTTAGGGTGTTAATGAGGGCGTCGCTGCCGCCGCCGTAAAATGAGTCTTGCCAGGCAATTGATTTTTTGTAACCACAGGCTTTGGCTGCCATCTCGGCGGTTTGTTTGGCTCGCCGGGCCGGAGAAGCCAGAATCTTGTCGGGGACTGCCTCAAAATCGGCCAAGACATACCCCATACGCGGGGCGTCTTTTAACCCGCGTTTAGCCAACGGGCGCTCAAAATCGGCCAACCCCGGATTGCCCCAATCCGATTTGGCATGGCGCAGTAAAAGCACGGTTTTCATCACATCCTCCTGTAAAAATAGTTGGGTGAGTTCATTGAGTTTGTTGAGTTAGGTGAGTTGCTCACTCAACTCATTAAACTCACCCAACTCATTAAACGTTATTTTCATTCTCGGTGTCGTCTCATTGGGACTGTCCGACTCCTCTTTTTTACTTGCCAAAATTTGCTCATTTGCCTCAATGCTTTTATCTTCCACACATGATGTATGCAGCTATTTTTCTGTTTGCTTTTGTTGTAAGTTTACTGGTAACGCCGTTAAGCATCAAGTTGGGCCACCGGTGGGGTATTGTTGATCATCCCGGTGGCCGGCGGATGCATGGCGGCGAGATATCGCGTTTGGGAGGCGCGGCTCTGTTTGCCGGTTTTGTGGGGGCGGGGTTGTTGGTCTTTGCGCTCAGCGCTTTTGGTATCTGGCTGCCTATGGGAGCGGAAGACGGCAAATTACTAACCGGGGCGCTGCTTGGCTGTAGCTTGATTTTTGCCTTTGGCCTATGGGACGATTATCGACAGTTATCTCCCTGGCCTCAATTTGCGGCTCAATTTGGGGTGGCTTTGCTGGCTATAGCTTTTGATATTATTGTAGAGCGGGTTACGCTGCCCGTTTTTGGTTTGACCATTTTTCCCGGTTGGATTACTTATCCGCTGACCGTCTTTTGGGTGATGGGCATGATCAACACGGTTAACTGGCTGGATGGTTTGGATGGTCTGGCCGCGGGCGTCGCCGCAATTGCCGGTCTGCTGTTTGCCGTTCACGCTTACAGTTTGGGACAAATTACCGTGGCGCTTTTTCCTCTGGCTTTGGCGGCGGCTTGCTTGGGGTTTTTGCCTTTTAACTTGCATCCGGCCCGGGTTTTTATGGGCAGCAGCGGCAGTATGTTGCTGGGTTTTGCCCTGGCCTCTCTCTCTATTTTGGCTCCGGCTAAAGTGGCCACAGCGTTGCTGGTGCTTGGTATCCCTATTGTCGATGTGGCCTGGCTGGTCATTCAACGCTGGCGGCAGCGGGGCGACCCCACTACAGCCGGGCGCGACCATTTGCACTATCGCCTGATGGACCTGGGGTTGAGTCAGCGGCAAATTGTGACTTTGTATTATACGTTTTGCGCCGCGTTTGGTTTGCTGGCCCTCCTTATCGAGGTAAGACTCTTCAAACTGGTTGCTTTGGGGATGATGGGCAGCCTGACTCTGGCGTTGCTTTGGTGGTTAAGCCGGGACTCTACTTAACCTAAATTTTGCAGCGGAATGTGTTCCGCACTCTTTATTTTTAATAAAATCGTAAAAATCTGTGTAATCTCATCAGTAGATCCGATTTTGCTCGGCCTGAATTGGGCAATGTTATACTGCCAACGGCCATAAAGTAACATTTTTATGGGACACAGATGAACACAGATTTCACAGATTTTTGTTTAGTTTTTTACCATAATCTGTGTTTATCTGCGAAAATCTGTGTCCTATTCTCTGGCTTTCAGAATGT
>JAJRVO010000344.1 GCA_024277275.1 Chloroflexota bacterium | reverse complement strand
GGTCCGTTGTTCCCCATAGTTGTGACCTGCTACCTGATACAACTTGAGCCAGCCGAAGGCGGCAATGAGGGCCAGGGGAGGGAAGATGGGCAAGATGTAGCGAGGGCTGCGTTTATCGCCAAAGGTCATAAAGATGGTGAACAGTAGGGCGAAGGATAGCAGCCAGAAAATTGGAGATTGGAGGTTGGAGATTGGAGGTTGGAGATTGGAGGTTGGAGATTGTTTTTTTTGTGCAGGTTCGTTACTGGTCGCTTCATCGTCAGATGATGGGCTTAATTGGCGTTTGAAAAGAGGGATGATTGACAATCCCAGACCCACTATTACCAGGGGGCTGAGTTTGAATGCGCCGTTGACTACGTAATAAAAAGGACCGAGGTTAGGGACAAGCCAGTAATTTTCGCTATCGGCCTCCTGCTGGTCGGTGGCGGAGAGAAAGGCGTTTTGAACCACAACCCACGGTTGTTCGACCGGGTTAACCCAGGCAGCCGGCCACACGGCAACAAAAGTAAGATAGGCAACGACCAGCCACAACAAAAATCTTTTGAGCCAGAAAGAGAGGGCAGCCCTGTCGCCCCAAATTTGACTCCAAAAAAGCAACCCGGCAAATGGAATCAAGAAAAGCGCCGGAGTTTTGGACAAAAAGGCCAGACCGGCTGTGACAGCGGATAAAATGAGGGAAAGGTACGATGATGAAAATTGGGCCGGGGGGCGGGGGAGCAGGGGGGCGGGGGTGAAACTGCTCCCCGGCTCCCTTGCTCCCTTGCTCCCTTGCTCCCTTGCTCCCCGGCTCCCCTGCTCCCCGGCTCCCCGGCTCCCCGGCTCCCTTGCTCCCCTGCTCCCTTGCTCCCCTGCCCGATTCACTGTCAGCAACAAGAGCAAAAGAGAAATACTCATAAACATAGCCGCCGGGGCATCGTGGCCGAGGATGCGAGAAAGGGCGACGGTGTGGGGGTCGAGGGCAATGAAAACAGCGGCAATAAAAGCTAACGCGGGGTTAAACAGGCGACGGGCCAGCAAATAAATGGCGACCACGCCCAGCGAGGTAAAAAGCGCCATCGGCCAACGAACGGCAACCAGCAGCGGCATCTCGGCGCGAAATTCAGGCAGCGAGGTCAGCCAGTCGGTAAAAGGCAGGTTGATGCCGGCCTGATTGAGCCGGTAATAGAGAGTCAAGCCCAGGCTGCCTAGCCAGGTGGTGGTTACGGCGGGAGTCAGGTTGACGCTGGTAGCCGGGAAATCGCCGCGCAGAAAGGCGGCCAAAAATTGAGCCGACCGGTAGACCCACTTGGCCTCGTCGGCAGTGACAAAACGTTGCAAGTCGTAAGCTCGCGGCAACAAGGCCAGTAGAAAAACGCCGAGGCTGATGAAAAGATTTTGGATTTTCGATTTTGGATTTTCGATTTTGGATATCATTTATCAGATTTTGTATCTTACCACACGATAAACGGCTGACAAAAGGCGCTTATGACCAACGACGGACGACGGAAAAAGTGTAAACATACCGAGTTTTTAATGGGACCATCGTCATTCGACGTTCGTCGTTGGTCAGAGTCAGACAGAAAAGTGTCAACCAAATAGCATTCCATCCTCATTTTATCTTCGTTGTTCCCAACATTGCTTCCACCACGCCATTAGCCACTAATGGGGCCAGAGTATCCGGGTGGTAGAAAACCGCAACAACGGCATAGTCGCCGGGAGGGGTCTCAGGGGGGACGGGAAGCAGGTAATACTCGTTGACCGTTTCGGGCGGCCAGAGCGAGGTTCCCTGGTGGAAGTTGTGTAGGAGGACGCGGTCTTTTTGAGCCACCCGTTCCCCGGACGGGCTAATCAGGCGGAGCGAGGCTTTGTAATCTGCGTCCATTGGAGCGACGGGGGCCAGAGTAAGCGCCACAGGCAGCCACTTACCGGGAGAAACTACCGGCTGGACAAAAGCGGCGTCAAGACGAAGCAAGCCATCAAAAGTTACGCCGATGGGGCGGTTGATGGACGGCAGGTTAAAATTCGGACTTATGCCGCCGGGTAAGGTATAAGTTTCGACATCGTACACCGGGAACGACTCGCGTCCGGCGAGTTGCGCGTTGGTTTCCAGCAGGTAAGTGACAATTTCTTTGGCGTCGGCCTCGCGGTGTTTGTCGCCGGTCCAGCGGACAACACGTAACTCATCTTTGCCGGCGGCGGCTTGAGAAAGCAGGGTTTGGGCGTTGTGTTCATCTACCGGGATGTAAGTGTAGGAGAGGATTTTAGATTTTGGATTTTGGATTTTGGATTGGTAGGGGGCCAAAAGGTAGTCCAGGGTGTAGTGGCGAGCTTCTTCGGCAGCGCGAATATCCATTGGAAGGATGTAGGCGGCGTGGGGGGGGGCCTGGGCGATATCGACGGCGAGGCGAACGGCGTAGAGGTCGAAGGGGAGGGTGAAATCTACGGCGTTGGGCCAGCGGGTGAAGTAGTTGGCGTGGGTTTGGAGGGCGAGCAGCAAGTAGCAGATAGCGGGTAGCAGGTAGACGATTTTGGATTTTGGATTTTGGATTTTGGATTTTGGATTTGAAATATGCGGTGTTGACTGAGTATTGTATGATGTTTTTATTAATAAACCGTTTATCCAGCCTGTAACAGTGATCATTCCGATAGCGACAAAAGCGTAGGTTGGGATAATAGCGCCGATGAGTCGAAGATGGTGCGGAGCGCTTTCGGGGGCGAGGATGGCGGGGAGGAGCATAATAGTCCACCAGCAGAGTAGGAAAAGGTAGGGGGCACGGGAGCGGGGGGGCGGGGGGGCGGGGGGGCGGGGGTGAAATGTGAAATAGAAGCTGGCAGCGAGACCAAGAGCGAAGAAAGGGGCAAGGAAGAGAGGGAGTGCAGGTTGGTTGGGGAGATTGACCAGGGGATTGGTATCGCCTTGAAAGCCGAGGAAGGTACTGGCGGTAAGGATGAAGGTGCGCCAGACGGTTCCAATCAGGTCGCCGTTGTTCCAGGCGGGGTTGAAGATAGAAACGGTGGTTGAACGAGCGATGAAATCGGCGGGGTTGAGGGTGAAGTAGAGAATGAGGGGGGAGAGGAAAAGGAGAAGATAGACGAAGAGGGAGATGATGGGTGGTAAATGGTAATTAGTAATTAGTAATTGGTTATTTGTTGACTGTTGTTTGCCGTTTGTTTTGTCCCTCCAAACGTGGAAGCGATGAATAAGCCAATTGAGAGTAAAAAAGAGAATGAGCATCAACGGCAAAAAGCGGGCGGCGAGATAGCTGTAGACGGCCAGCGCAAGAAAAAAGGCGGAAATTATCAAATAGGATACTTGAAACCCAAAACCTGAAACCCGAAACCCAAAACCTGATGCGTGATGCGTGATGCGTGATGAGGAATTGGTATTTGTGAAACCGCGCCACAAAAAATAGAAGGCGAGGGTGGAGAGAAGGGGAAGCAGAATGGCTCGGAAGCCAAGGCGGCTGAAATGAAGATGCCAGCCCGACACGGCTAAACCAAGCATAGTCAGCAAGGCAACAATATGGCCTTGACGCTTTCGGAAAAGAGTCACCATAAACGGGTAAACAGCGGCAACGGTTACAATACCAGTAACGGCAGCCGGAAAGCGGAGAGAAAAGGGGATGTGTCCCGAAATTGTGGTGGTAAGCGCGGTGAGATAAGGCCAAAGAGGTTCTTTGCCTCCCCCAATATGCCACCATATTTTTGGCGACCCGGCCAAAATGTCCATTGCGGCCACGCCGTTCCCTGCCTCGTCAAAGTTAAGACCGGGAGGTAGGTCGGGCAACTGGTAAAAACGGAGGAAGGCAGCGCCGAGAAGTACAAGAACAATTAGGATTTTGGGTTTTGGATTTTGGATTTTGGATTGTTTATTGCTGATAGCCGATTGTTCATTGTTCATTGTTCACTGTTCATTCAGCAATTCCCGGTTTGACAATTAGGGCGTGAAAATTGTTGCGCTTGTGGGCATTTCAGAGCAGAATTTCCGGAATGATAGAATTTTGATTCGTTAATTCTGCCAATTCTGCTCTTACGCCAACAAAAATCAGCCCGACT
>JAJRVO010000343.1 GCA_024277275.1 Chloroflexota bacterium | reverse complement strand
TTAAACACCCCGGCCCCTCGCCCGACTTTTTCCAGTGGGCGCTGGATATGAAACTCAAACTTATCGGGGTCGATTGCGGCTGCGCCGAGCATCCAATGAACACCTCCATTCGCTATATGCACGGGCGCGACTTTGAAAAAGCGGAAGCCAAGCTAAAGGAAGAACACGGCAAAAGCTGGGATGAGATGTTCCCCCCGGAAGAGTACTACGAAATGACCCACATCACTATGCCAAAAGCGCACCTGCTGCTGGCCGAGTCGATTGTGGGAGATATCAACCAGTTAAATAACCAGCGAGCCTGGATTATGTTCCAGCCCATCCCCTTTATGGAAGTGGAAACCGCCTGGTGTCGCGCCATGGCGATGCAAGCCCCGGATGGTATGAGCGAAGACGAGTTCTTTGGGATTATGGAGTCGGCGGAAATGCTGGACCTGACCCTGCCCTTTAGCGTGCAGACGCCTCAGTGGGCCAACTATGAGCCGTTGGTGGTTAAGTACACCAAGCGGGTCGGCGGGCAAAACTTCGGTATGGGTCGAAACGGCTCCATCTGCAACGCCAGTATTCACCTGGCGACCCATATGGACGGTGAAAAGCACTTTTGGCCGGCGGGTCGAACCATTGGAGAAGTGCCGCTTGACGAGTGGGTCGGTCCCGGCGTTATTGCCGACATCTCTCACCTGGTCAGCGACTCAAGCGTCTACACGCCTGAAATGATTGAAAGCGTGGTCGAGGTGCGTGAGGGCGACATTTTGATTATCAAGACCGGCTGGTATCAATACGGCTGGAACAGCCCCGACTCCGACGAGTTCCGTTATATGATTAAACACCCTGGCCCTTCGCCCGATTTCTCGGATTGGTGTGTCGCCAAGAAGATTAAGTGGTTGGGAATTGACGCCGTGAGCCAGGACCACCCGATGAACACCATCCAGCGCATCTGGCACCCCAAAACCTTTGCCGAAGCCAACCGCAAACTGATTGAGGACTTTGGCAAAGATTGGGACGAGATGTACCCGCTGGACAAATACTACCAGGACACCCACCTCAACCTTTTCCCCAAGGGGATTGTCCACGCCGAAAATCTGGGCACAGATATTGCCACGGTAGAAAGCGGCAGGTATTATATCGGCTGTTATCTGCAAAAAGGTATGGAAATCGCCTCGATGTGGGGGCGATTTGTGGCCTTTAAAGAGGGAAACTGATAAAGAGAATAAGGAGTGCGGATTTCAATCCGCACTCCACAAACGCTATTATTGTGAGAGAGAACACTATGCGCGCTTCAAGTTTATGGACCAACAATAAAAAACCAACCATCTCTTTCGAGTTCTTCCCGCCGCGGAGCGAGAAGGCGGCGGTACGATTTGAACAGGTTATCGACGATTTGGCAAGCCTTGAGCCAAGTTTTGTGTCGGTTACATTCCAGGCCGGAGGCTCGGCCCGCGAGGGGTCGTACCAGCTTGTCGATAAACTAAAAAATAAAAAGGGTCTTAACGCGGTGGCCTACTTTGCCGGATACGGCCTGGGGCCGGATGACATCACGTCTGTTTTAGACAACTACAAAAAACTTGACGTGGAAACAATCTTTGTGGTGCGCGGCGACGAGCCTCATAACGTTGATGACTTTAAAGCGCACCCCGAAAGTTTTGCCCACGCTTCGGATTTGCTGTCATTTATCGGGGGGCGGTACGACTTTTGTATGGGCGCTGCCGGTTATCCCGAAGGCCACATAGAAGCGGAGAGCCTGGAAAAAGACCTGGAATATCTCAAACTTAAGGTTGATAATGGGGCCGAGTACATTATCAGCCAATATTTTTATGATAATCAGTACTTCTATGACTTTGTTGACCGTTGCCGAGTCATCGGCATTAATGTCCCCATTGTGGCCGGGGTGATGCCTATCTACAGCGTAAAAATGATGAATATCTTAGCCAATTTATGCGGCGCGACCATCACCGACGCCGTACATCAAGGATTAGCCGCAATAGACCCGGACGACAAAGAAGCGGTCTCAAACTTTGGCGTAGAATTAGCCGTCCAACAGTGCCGGGCGCTGATTAAGGATGGCGTGCAAGGATTGCATTTCTACACAATGGATCGCAGCAAAGAAACGGTAGCCATTGTCAGCAAGCTAAAAAGCGAAGGGCTACTGTAAAATAAGATTGAAGGACCGCAGGTAAAACCTTATGAAACCACCTCCATTTAAATACTATGCGCCAACAACCATTGAAGAAGCTCTGGACTATATGGCCGAATACGGCTACGAGGCCAAAGCGCTGGCCGGGGGGCAAAGTCTAATTCCGACCATGAACTTTCGGCTGGCTCAGCCGGAAGTATTGGTCGATTTAAACGGCATCCCGGAGTTGGCTTACATCCGACCAACTGAAGATGGGGGCGTCTCGATTGGGGCGATGACCCGGCAACGTCAGGTGGAACGCGATGCCTTGATTGCCGAGCGCGCCCCGCTGGTTTGCGAGGCTATGCCTTACATCGCCCATCCCCAAATTCGCAACCGGGGTACGTTTGGGGGCAGCATTGCCCACGCCGACCCCTCCTCCGAGTTACCGGCGCTGGCCCTTATCCTTAATGCCCGCCTTCGAGTGCAAAGTGCAAACGGCGAGCGGTGGATACCCGCCAATGAGTTTTTTATCGACCTGTTTACCACGGCTCTGGAACCGGAAGATTTGCTGGTGGAGGTAGCGTTACCTGAAATGCCGCCCGGTAGCGGCTACGCCTTTGAAGAAATCTCTCGCCGCCGGGGCGATTACGCCCTGGTTGGAGCGGCAGCCACCATCATTCTTGATGACAACAACCAGTGCCAACAGGCCAGGCTGGTGTACTTTAGCGTTGGCAACGGGCCTGTCGAAGCGCATCAAGCTGAAGCCGCGTTACAAGGGCAACAACTCACCCAAGAAACCATCCAGGCCGCCGCCGAAACCGCCGCCGCCAATCTCGACCCGCCTGGCGACATTCACGCCTCCGTCGCTTATCGGCGTAATCTGGCCAAGGTATTAGCCGGGCGAGTCTTGGAGAAAGCAGCGACAAGAGCAAAAGCGTAATTGGTAATTAGTAATTGGCGATTAGAGCTGGCGCAAAGAATTACCATTTACTAATTACCAATTACCAATTACCAAACGGAGTTTAAAATGACCGACCTATACAACATCACCGTCACCATCAACGGTACAACCTATGAGCGGGCAGTTGAATCCCGCATGTTGCTGTCCGACTTTATCCGGCATGAAATTGACTTGACCGGAACCCACATTGGCTGTGAACACGGCGTATGCGGAGCCTGTACAATTTTGTTCGACGGCCAGCCCGTGCGCTCGTGTATTATCTTTGCCGTTCAAGCCGACGGGCACGAACTGATGACCGTCGAAGGGCTAACCCCCGATGCCGGCGAAGAGAATTTACACCCCTTGCAAGCCAGCTTTAAAGAAGCTCACGGCCTGCAATGCGGCTTTTGCACCCCCGGTTTCCTGATGACCCTGCTGCCCTTTTTGGAAGAAACCCCCAACCCCACCGAACAGGAAATCCGAGAAGCCATCTCCGGGAATATCTGTCGATGCACGGGGTATCAGCACATTGTTGAGGCGGTACAACTAGCGGCGCAAAAATTACAAGCGTAGACAGCAATTATGAAAAAAACGCGGGGGATAGCCAAGCATTTCACCAAATTAAACCTTCATAGCCGGAAAAATGATTTTGCTTATTGGCAAAGCCAACCTTATCAGGCTCGGCTGGCCGCTTTAGAGCAAATTCGGCAGGAATACCATCGGTGGCGATACGATGCTGAACCAGGATTTCAAAGAGTTTATACAGTCGTTAAACAATAATCGGGTTCGCTACCTGATTATCGGCGGGTATGCGGTGGCTCTACACGGGTATCCACGTTACACTAAAGATTTGGATATCTGGATTGAACCAACTCCGGCCAATGCTGTCAAAATGGTGAAAGCCTTAGAGCAATTTGGGTTTGGTTCGTTAGCGTTACAGGCTGACGATTTTTTAACTCCCGATCAGATTATACAACTCGGCTATCCGCCTAATCGCATTGATTTAATCACAACCCCTCCCGGCGTAGAGTTTGAAAGTTGCTACGTCTCACGGATACAGGTTGAAATTGATGAGACCAGCGTCAACTTTATCGACCTGAAAAATCTAAAGAAAAACAAGCAAGCAGCCGGCCGATTACAAGATTTGGCCGATTTGGAAAACCTGGCATAAAGGAGTACACCCTATGACCACACGTTACTTTGGTCAACGCATAAAACGAAACGAAGACTTGCGATTGCTAACCGGGCAGGCGCTTTTTGTCGATGATGTTAACTTGCCCAATATGCTGCACGCGGCATTCTATCGCAGCGGTTACGCCCACGGGCGCATTGTCGACATTGACGTGGAAACGGCCAAAGAACATCCCGGCGTGGTGGCCGTGTACACCGCCGAAGATTTGGGCGACTACTGGCAGCCCGGCCCCTTGCTGGTCGCGCCGCCCCCAACCATCAAGGGGGTAACATTTCACGAACGCATCCAGACCCCGCTGGCCAAGGACAAGGTGCGCTTTGTGGGCGAGCCAATTGTGATGGTCGTAGCCGAAAGCCGCTACATTGCCGAAGACGCCATCGCCGATATTTGGGTCGAAATCGAACCCCTTGACGCCGTTGTAGATTTGGAGTACGCCCTGAGCGAGGAAGCCCCCCTCATCCACGAAGACCTCCCCTCCAATATGGCTGCGCACGCCATTCAAGAAAAAGGGAATTATGCCGCTATTGTTGACCAGGCTGACCTGGTAATCAAGCGCCGCCTGCTATACGACCGAGGCGTGGCGGCAGCGATGGAAAACCGGGGTATTGTGGCCCATTGGGATGCCAAAGGCGCGCACCTGACCCTGTGGGAAACCACCCAAGCCCCCATTTTTGTGCGTAGTATTCTAGCCTGGATGCTGGGCCTGTCGGAACATCAGGTGCGGGTTGTCGCCCCCTTTATTGGCGGCGGCTTTGGTCCTAAAATTATGATAGGATATCAGGAGGAGACGCTCCTCCCCTGGGCTTCGATAAAACTAAACCGTCCCATCAAGTGGATAGAAGACCGGCAGGAAAACTTTTTTGCCACCACCCAGGAGCGCGGTCAGGTTCACGACGCCGAGCTGGCCCTGACCAAAGAGGGTCGCATTTTGGGCCTCAAACACACCTTCATTCACGATACCGGCGCTTACGACCCCTACGGATTAACCATCCCCCTCAACAGCCAGGCCAACGCCCTGGGACCGTATGACACCCCCAACTACTACGGCGAATGTAGGGTGGCTTTTACCAACAAGCCCATCGTTACTCCTTACCGGGGGGCCGGACGGCAGCACGGGGTCTTTGTCATTGAGCGTCTACTGGATATCGCGGCCAAAGAGCTTGGCCTGAGTATTGTTGAAATCCGCGCACGCAACTTTATCCCGCCCGACGCTTTTCCCTACAATCACGAAATCATCTTCCAGGACTTTGCCCCGCTCACCTTTGACAGCGGCGACTACCTGCCGGCCCTGGAGACGGCTGTCGAGATGATTGACTACGAACAATTTATCACAGAAGAACAGCCTCGCCTGCAAGCGGAGGGCAAAAAGGTAGGCATTGGCATTGCCGCATACGTCGAGGGCACAGGCATTGGCCCCTACGAGGGCGCTCGGATTACTATGGGGGCCAGCGGCAAGGTCAGCGTAGCCACCGGCATCGGCACGCAGGGACAAGGGCATTTTACCTCCTTTGCCCAGATTGTGGCCGATGAGGTTGGGGTAGACGTGCGCGACGTTTATCTGGTCTCCGGCGACACTGACCAATTCCATTGGGGCGCAGGCACTTTTGCCAGCCGGGGCGCGGTAGTGGCGGGTAACGCTATTTATAGCGCGGCCACCGAAGTCCGCAAAAAGATTCTCAAACTGGCCGGCGAGAAATTGGAAGTAGCTGAAGAAGACCTGGAATTGGGCGATGGCGAGGTACGGGTTAAGGGCGTGCCCGACTCGGCTGTCAAACTTGGTCAATTGGCGATGGAAGCTAACCCTCTCCGAGGCGCAGTCAAACCCGGCACCGAACCCGGCCTGGAAGCCACCTCCTACTTTGGCCCGGAAAGCGGCACAACGGCCAGCGGCGTCCACGCTATGATTGTTGAGGTAGACCCGGACACAATGCTGGTTGCAATTAAACGCTACATCGTCGTTCACGATTGCGGCAGGGTTATCAACCCCTTGATTTTAGACGGCCAAATCCACGGCGGCGTGGCTCAGGGCATTGGCAATGCTTTTTACGAGCAACTGGTTTTTGACGACAACGGGCAACTGCTTAACGCTTCATTTATGGACTTTCTGCTGCCGACTGCCCTGGATGTGCCTCACATAGAGATTGGACACCACGAAACGCCCTCGCCGCTTAACCCGTTGGGCATCAAGGGCGCGGGCGAGGCCGGAGCTATTCCCACGGCGGCCCTCTTTGCTCAGGCGGTAGAAAACGCTCTGGGCGACGACGCCCCCGAAATTCTGGAAATCCCACTCAGTCCAAATCGGTTGTTTGAGTTGGTGTATGGGACTGAATAGCGAAATAATTATCTCATTATAATTAAAAAGGGCCTCGATTATCGTCGAGGCTCTTTTTGGTATTCTGGAATTGAGGCGTTAGCCAGAAATTCGTGTCCCAAAGTGGCTAAATCTTGGCTTTGACCACACCGGCTAAATATTTTAAACGCACACCACGTACTCTGGTAATGTTGACTTGCAATTAATCACCAGCTATTATAAGTAATGAGAATTAAATAACTGTCCCTCAACATTGTAATTGGTAAATGGTAATTGGTTATTAAGCCAATCCCTAATTACTAATTACCATTTACTGCGCTCTGAAATGAGACAGTTATTTAATCCCGATTCCTAATAACAGTAATTTATTCAGGCCGGCTGCAAATTTGCTAAACTGTTCCTAAACAAGTTAAACCTAAAAGGGCGCTTCTCAAAGAGAGGTTGCCCTGTTTGTTTATTAAGACCAAAGTTGAAAGACAAAAGCTATGACAACGACACAAGTAAAGAAACCGCCTGTCGAATCAAAAAAGGCGTCCTTCCCAGAAAAGGATGGGGTTCTCAAAGAAGCCTTTCGCCATTGGGATCAGGCGCAACTTATTGAATATGCCGTAAGCACTACCCAGGCTCTGTTAGATGAGCAAGAGGTTGTTAAAAATTTAACCAAGCGTTACGACTCTACCCAAAGTTGGGCCTTGGGGTTGGCGCTGGTAGAAGAAATCGGTCAAAATCTTTCATCGACGCTTAATTTGAAAGAAGTGCTGACTCGACTCTTGAGCCGGGTCTACAACGCTATCAATGTTGAAGACGGCTCAATTTTACTTATCGAGGAACCATCCGGCGATTTGGCGACCCAGGTTGTGCTGGGTTCCCTGTCTAAAAGTTCCAAACCTTTCCGTGTTCCCAAAGGGCATGGTATTGCCGGCGAAGTGGCCGCAACGGGCGTACCTATAATTGTCAACAACGCCAAGGATGATACTCGACACTTTACCCAAATTGACCAGGACACCGGCTTTCAGACCAAATCGATTTTGTGTGTCCCTTTGTTTAACCACCAAAAAATCATAGGCGTTTTGGAAGTTTTTAACAAAAAAAACGGCTCCTTTACCCAGCACGACCAGCTTTTGCTGACCTCCATTGCCAACTACGCCGGTATTGCTATTGAGAATGCCCAACTCCACGAAAGCGTAGTCGAAGAAAGAAACCTTGTAATCCGCGCCCAGGAAGAAGTGAGCCATAAGCTGCAAAGAGACCTGCACGATGGCCCCACTCAACTGGTGGCCGCGCTTCAAATGAACATCGATTTTTGCCGGCAGGCGTTAAAGCACAACCGGGTTAAATTAGCAGAAACAGAACTTGAAAACATGCTGGAATTAGCTCAGCGGGCCAGCCACCAAATGCGAACACTGTTGTTTGAATTACGTCCGTTGGTTCTGGAGACAAAGGGGCTTATAGCGGCCTTGTCGATGTATTTGGAGCGGCGACAAGAAGAAGAGAGTGAAACCAGGCTCCACCTGATCTGTAACTCTGACCAGCCCGACGATCAAATCAGCCGTATGAAAGCCAAAGTTGAAGCCGCCCTCTTTGCCATCATTCAGGAAGCGGTCAACAATGCTCTCAAACACGCCGTGGCCGATAATATCACTGTCAGGTTAGAGCAGAAAGGCGATCAGCTTGCCGTTGCCATTGTTGATGACGGCGTTGGTTTCGATGTCCACAGCATCGCCGCTAATTACGAAGACCGCGGCAGTTACGGCATGGTCAACCTCCGCGAGCGCGTCGCCGTGGCCCACGGGGATTACTTTATTAACTCCACCCCCAGCGAAGGCACAGAAATTCAGGTCAACGTGCCGTTGAGCGCGGTTTTGCCTGAAGAATAAGACAAGGTCGCATTTAACAAAAGAGCCTCGGCAACTGCCGAGGCTCTTTTTGATGGCGACAGGACAAACCCTAAAGGTTGTGCAAACAAGTTTGCCAAAACCTTTAGGGTTTATTTTTTCTACTCATACGCCAGCACCTCTCGCACCGTAATACGAGACGCATTCCACGCGGGAAGGAAACTGGCTACGGTAGCCAGAACAATAACTACAATCAGCCAGATGATGGCCCCGGTGATTGAAAAGGTGTAAACAAGCGGAGCGTTTAGAAACTGGTTGCCGATGAGGTCGCTCAAGAGTCTGCTGACGGGGTAGGCCAAAATAGCCCCCACCAGCCAACTGAGTACCCCGATAATAATCCCCTCGATGATAAAAATTCGCCGCACCGAGCGGTTTGAGGCCCCAATAGCTCGCATTACCCCAATCTCTCGCGTCCGTTCCAACACGTTGATGCTCATTGTACCCATCAACCCCAGACCGCCAATTACGGCCAGGAGAATAGCCATCACCAGGAGCAAAACAATAATCACCTCAAAAATGGCTACAACCTCGGCCCGCTCTTCGGCTACTTTGGCGGTGGCCCCAACATCCATGCCAATGTATTCAAAATGTTCTTCCAGCGCCCCCAGCACTTTGGATTGAAATTCAAGCGTATGCTCCTCGGTGGTGGTAAAGACCCACTCCGCCCGCCCCGTATCGCGGGCCACGCGAGAAAAGTAGGAATAGTCGGCAAACATCATTGCCATTGGCATACCGCCGGTAGCCACCCCGACCACTCGCCAGGGTTCGTCCCGCCCTTTGATTTTGAGGATAACTTCACTTCCCAACTTCACGTCAGGCTCATCCCTGAGAAAAATTGAGTTCACAACCAGCGCATTTTCATCGCCGGGACGCAGCCACCGCCCCTCGATGATGGCAGGGTTGACCAGCGTGGTGTCGGCCGGGGGGGCAAACAGGATGATGTTGTCGCTGGTGCTGCCGTCGGGTCGTTCTCGACGAGTGTTGTAAAAGCCCCAAGTTTCCGCCTCTACTATGCCCGGAATAGTAAGCGTTTCCCGTTCTATACGTTCAACGCGATAATCCCGCTCAAACTGAACGGCTACATCGTACCGAAAATAATCCAGCCAGCTATCCAGCGTAGTCAGCATTGAAACCCGCACGCTAAAGACGGTAATAAAGATAGCGCCGCCCAAAATCAGAGTCAAAAGCGTTAAGGCCAGACGAGTTTTACGTCGAAAGGTGTTGCGCAACGAGACTAACAGCGGGCGCGAGATACGGCGTCGCAAATAAACATTATTTTGTATCTTAAGAAGCAGCCGGTCAATCATGCCCACTCCAAACAGACCCTGACCCAAACCGTATTCGCTAATTGCCTCCCGCACGGTGACTCTGACTCCGGCAAAAATCGGATAGAGTCCGGCCACTAGCGGCACAACCAACCCTACCGCTATCTGGGCCAGCAGCGCTTCAGGAGGCAACCGAAAATCGGTGACATCGAAGTTAAGAAAACCGGCAATAAAGCCGCTAAAAAGGTACGCCCCCACCACCCCCAACGGCACAGCGATGACCAACGCCAGCAGGCCAAAAATAGCCACAGTAACTAAATACATAGCCGTTACCTGCCCGGTTTTGGCTCCCACAGCCTTCATCATACCAATCTGCCGGGTCTGCGAGGTCAACAGAGCCGAGATAGTGTTGATGACCAAAAATCCGCTCAACAGCAGGGACAACAACGCCAGCGCCCCCATCATAATAGAAATAGCCTGAATCATAGGGTCAAGAAACAGGTGCTTGCCCGGTTGAGGAACAAATGTGACCCAAACCGCATGGCCGGCATTTTCAATCTTATCCCTGGCTTTGTCGGCTACCTTCCGAATGTGTTCTATATCATATTTATTGCCGGCTACAACAATTCTCATCTCATTGTAGCCTTCTGCTTGCCCCAACCATTCTGCGGTCTCGCTGGTGATATAGCCAACGGCCGTACCGTCGAACACATACATTTGGGCGTTTAAATCGTGGGCCAGGCCGGCAATGCGCATCTCTCGTTGCTTACCGTCGGGGGTTTTAATCGTAACGGTATCACCCATCTTGGCCTTTAACAACCCAAGCGCAGACCGTTCAATCAGCATTTCATGGTCGGGGGGCGGCCAGTCGCCC
>JAJRVO010000342.1 GCA_024277275.1 Chloroflexota bacterium | reverse complement strand
TGGTTATTAAGCCAATCCCTAATTACTAATTACCATTTACTGCGCTCTGAAATGAGACAGACAGTTATTTAATCCCGATTCCTAAAGGATAATTTCCAGCAGTGAAATCTGACTATTTTTTACTATTTGCCATAGCCCTGTTGATCAGGTTATTGGCAGCCTGGCCCCAGCAGCAACCTAACTATATGGATGCGGCTTATTATTATGTCAATGCCGTTAATCTGGTTGAGGGCCGGGGATTTGTAGAGGATTTTGTCTGGAATTATCTGGACAATCCAGAGCCGCCGCCGCATCCCAGCCATCTTTACTGGATGCCGCTGACTTCCATTTTAGCCTGGTTGGGTATGGTTGTAGGGGGAGCAAGCTACCGGGCTGCGCAAGCGGGCTTTATTGTTCTCTCTGCCTTGCTGGCCCCCATTAGCTATTGGACAGTTTACGCCCTCTCTGCCAAACGCCGGCATGGATGGCTGGCCGGACTATTAGCCATTTTTAGCGGTTTTTATTTTCCCTTTTGGACCGCCATTGACAACTTTACCCCCTTTGCCATAGTCGGTTCGCTGGCCTTGTTGTTTGCCTGGCGAGGCATAGTAAATGGTAAATGGTTATTGGTAATTGGCGCCGGTGTGTTTGTCGGCCTGGCTCACTTGGCCCGCGCCGACGGCCCTCTTTTACTCATCGCCATCGTCCTGGGTTATATATATTACGCATCCCGTACTGCGGGCTACGCCAAGCAACCTTCTGTTGCCCGTATTACGCCAAGCAACCTTTGGTTGCCCGCATTACGCATTACGTTTTACCTCGCTCTGGGTTATCTCATTGTTATGACCCCCTGGTTCATCCGTAATTGGCAAACGGTTGGAACTCCCTTGCCCGCCGGCGGCTCTCAAGCCATCTGGTTTACTACTTATGATGACTTGTTTAGCTACGGCCGCAAGCTGTCGCCGCAAACTTTTTTAGCGCAGGGAATTGGCCCTATTCTGCGGGGCCGGTGGTGGGCGCTGACTGTAAACCTGCAAACTGTGCTGGCCGTATGGAGTATGATATTTTTAGCGCCGTTGACAATTGTGGGAATATGGCAATTGCGTCGCTGCTTGTTAATTCAATTGGCCGGAATATATGGGGCGCTGCTTTTTGCAGCATTAACCTTGCTCTTTGCCTTTCCCGGCGCGCGCGGCGGACTCTTTCACTCCGGCGCGGCTTTGCTGCCTTTTATTTATGCGGCGGCTATAATGGGGTTGGACAGGGCGATAGATTGGGTTGCCGCCCGGCGACGAAGGTGGAAGGCTACAACGGCAAAACAAGTTTTTGGCGCAGGGCTGATTGTTATGGCCACTGTTTTGAGCAGTTTTATCTATTACCGGCGGGTTATTAAAAACAACGCCTGGAACAACGCCGACCTTTCTTATCCGGCCATTGCCGCCTGGGTAGCTCAAAAAAACTCTATGGCTACGGTTATGATTAACAATCCCCCCGCTTATCGCTATCATGGCGGCGGTTTAAGCGTTGTTGTGCCTAACGAAAATATAGAAACCACGCTACAGGCGGCCCATCATTATCATGTCGATTATCTGATTTTGGGGCGCAATCATCCCGTCCCCCTTACCCAAATTTACAATAATCCAACAGCCCATCCCGCCTTATCTCTGGTTCAAACCTTTGGTCGGGGAACAGACAGCGAGATTTATGTGTGTGAGATTATTCGGTAGTTAGACGGTAAGTAAGCATCTAAAAATAAGTTCTTGCAAAAGGAGTCAAAAAGTACACTTTTTGACTCCTAAAACGGGAAGTTATTTTTGGACGGACACTAAGTTTTATGTCTTACGCATCACGCATCACGCCAGGCAACCTTTGGTTGTCCGCATTTCGGCTACATAGCCCGGTTTTCTGGTCGGGCATTGCCCTCATTCTGGGCGTATTTTACCTGATCGTTTCAAGCTGGAGATTTGGTTTTTTTGGCTTTACCCTGGACGATGCCTGGATTCACCAAACCTATGCCCGTAATTTGGCCCGCAGCGGGCAACTGGCGTTTGTGCCAAACGTGCCCAGCGCCGGATCGACAGCCCCCTTCTGGTCCTTGCTACTGAGCCTGGGCTATTTGCTTGGCATCCCCTTTCAACTTTGGACTTACGGTTTGGGCATTTTACTGTTAGGGTTAACCGGCTGGACAATGGCCCGGTTGGGAGAAAAACTCTTCCCGGAGAATCGCCGGGTGGGGATTTGGGCCGGTCTTTTCTGTGTTTTTGAGTGGCATCTTGTTTGGGCTGCCGTGTCGGGCATGGAAACCATATTGTTTGTCTGGCTGTCGCTTTTTTTGTTTGAGCGTTATTTGGCCGGCGAGTTAACCAAGACTTTGGAACAAAGTTTGCGCCGGGATGCCGGGCTGGGGGTTTTGGGCGGCCTGCTTATTTTGACTCGCCCGGAGGGGATTGGGTTGGTGGGCCTGATAGGGCTGGATATGGCTTTTCGCCACACTCTCAAATTTTCCCTGCTCAAACGCTGGCTGGCAATAGGCGTTGGCGTTGGGATTTTGCTTGTTCCTTACGCGGTTTTTCACTTGCAAACCACCGGGCTGTTGTTTCCCAACACGCTTTATGCCAAACAGGCTGAATATGGGATTATCCTGAATACCTTTCCCCTTTGGCAGCGCCTTGTGGGTAATGTCGACTCGCCGGAGACGGTGCAGGGGGTGTTTAGAGTTGTTTTTATTGGGGCGCAATTTCTTTTGTTGCCCGGCCTGATTTTTGCCGGTTGGCTAACTATCAAAGAAAAACGCTCGGTTCTGCTCCCGGTGTGGCTGTGGTGGATAAGCTATTTGCTGCTGTACGCTTTCAGGCTACCCGTTACTTACCAGCACGGGCGTTACCAAATTCCGGCCATTGCCTGGATTGTGTTGCTGGGGGTATGGGGCACAACTCAACTGGTGAGTCGACAAAATAAAAAGGCAAGGCAACATCTTTTGGCGCGAGCGGTTAGCCGGGCATTGGCGGTATCATTAGTGATGCTGGTATTGGCTTTTACAGTAGTTGGGGCGCAGGCATACGGGCGCGATGTCCGTTTTATTGAAAGCGAAATGGTGACCACGGCAAAATGGCTTAACCGGCAAATTGCGCCGGATGCCATAATAGCGGCCCACGATATTGGGGCCGTTGGCTACTTTGCCCAAAGACCCTTAATTGACCTGGCCGGCCTGATTACCCCGGAGGTTATCCCTTTTATTAGAGATGAGGCCGCGCTTTTTGATTTTATTGCGGCCCGCAACGCCGATTATCTGGTTACTTTTCCGTCGTGGTACCCGCAGATGATTGAAAACCCAAGATTGACGCCGCGCTATAATACGCAAGCTCCCTGGTCGCCGCAGTCCGGTGGAGACAATATGGTTGTTTACCAAATCTCCCATCCCTCTCGACCTTAAAAATTATCTTGCACCAATTCAGTTGCTTATGGTATACTATACCGACAGTTTTAATTTTTAGGCTGACCAGGCGTTTGTAGTAAAACAGTCGGCAAAGCTGTTATAATTTTCAACAGTTTTGTTCAAGGAAATTCCTTTACCCGGCAAGTCTTGTGCCCCCAAGAATTTAATCAACAGTTCCTCATGTGATATTATCGGGATAACGTGAAATGAGCGACGAAGCTGCTGTTTTAGAGAAGTTTGTGGCAGACGCCACAGCCGTTCTTGTTGAAACAGAGAATAATCTGCAAAAATTAGCCCATACAGCGCTATCAAAATACCAGCAACTATGTACTGATCAGGAAAACGGTCAGGGTACGGATAATAATCAAAACACATTACGCTTGCAGCAAATTGGGCAACAGCTTTCAAAGCTTTCTCAACGTAGTCAATCGCTACAGCTTTATCTGCAAAATAATCTTGATACTCCCCCCGCCGATGATGATCATTGGCCCAGAATTAGAATATTACAAAGTCATGAAGAAGAACGAACCCAATTGGCCCGCGAACTAGAAGACACAGTGGGGCAGTTATTGGCAAACGCTGTTTTTGAACTTGCGTCTGTTCAGCATCTATTGGCAACCGATACAGACGCGGTTTCTGATGGTTTGATTGCTTTGCAAAGTGAACTGGAACAAGGTCTGGCTGATATTAGACACTTTATTACCGATTTGGAGCCGGCTACTATCTTGGAAAATTTTGGCCTGGGTGGAGGTATTAGGCGTTATCTGGAACAGTATGAAGCCAAAACCGGCATAAAAACCCAGCTACGCGTTAATACCAATATTGGTCGTTTGCCCAGTATTATTGAAACAGCCATATTTAGAATCATTCAGGAGGCGCTGCAAAACGTTTATCGCCATGCCAACGCTACACAGGTAGAGATAGCTTTTGAAGAGAAGGAAACCCTGCTTGAGTTTAGCGTTATTGACAATGGCGATGGATTGGTGTCTGACCGGGTCGACATGTCTAGAAAAAATTTTGGGTTAGCCAGAATGGTTGACTACGCGGAGTTGTTAAACGGCAAATTAAGGGTGTTTAGTGAGTTAGAACATGGAACACAAGTGGTTTTGTCGATACCTCATCACGCACTATAACCAACAAGTTTATTTTTGAGGAGAGATGAAGTTATGACTAAAACAAGTTTAATGCTGGTTGATGATCACCCTCTCTTTCGTCAGGGGTTACGGCGAGTGCTTGAAGCCCAAGAGGATTTAGAGGTAATTATGGAAGTGGCCGATGGCGAAGAGGCTTTGCGTTTGGCCAAGCAGCTAACCCCCGATGTTGTCATTATGGATATTAATTTGCCTCATATGAATGGTTTACAGGTAACTCGTGAACTGAAACAAGCTGTGCCGGAAGTGGCGGTAATTATGCTTACGGCCTATCACGACGACGAGCAAATTTTTCACTCGGTTAGGGCGGGAGCTGCGGCCTACTTTCCCAAAGATATTACGCCGCGCCGGTTAGTAGAGGCTATTCGTCAGGTTGGCAAGGGAAATTACGTAATTGACGACGAGGTGCTTGACAAACCAGAGGTGGCAAGCTGGTTGCTAAGCCAATTTGACAAGGTAGCCTATGTTGATGGTATGCCTAACGAGATGTTTGCCCCTCTCTCTCCCCGCGAAATGGAAATTTTACAACACATTGCCAAAGGTCAGAGCAATAAAGAAGTAGCTTACGAACTGGGAATTAGCCGTCAAACGGTAAAAAACCATATGACCAGTATTTTACGTAAACTGGCCGTTAACGACCGTACTCAGGCGGCGCTCTACGCAGTTAGGCGGGGCTGGATTCGTCTGCATGACGATGAAGAAGCGTAGCCTGCACTACACACCCGGAAATTTGGGAAATAAGAGAAATCGGTAATTCAACGTAGCCGTAAGAAAGAACAAATGACGAACGACGGCGGATGAATGAAACGATAGCTCCGGGTTTTTGTCGTTCGTCCATCATCTTTCGTCCGGTTAAATAAAACACTCCAAAAATCACCGAATTATCTCAATAAAGTAAAGTAATAGAAGGGAATAGATATAATGAGCTTACGGCGATTGGAAAGGTTAGAAGAGCCGCCCCCAGATGAAGCTGGTCAAATAGAAGCTGGTCCGCTAACACCCGCTCAAGTGATAGAACAGACTCATCAAGAAAGTGAGAAAGTTGAAAAAGAGCTAAAAGAGATAGAAATTTTAGTTAGACAAAGCACTTCAGAAGTTGAAAAACTGGCTCAGCGCAACGCCCAACTCACTAACAAGTTGCGGTCAATGGAAACCAATATTGACACTGTGCCGCGTCAGGACATAAAAGAAATATACACCGCCGCTCAAGAGGCACAAATGCGGCTTTTTATGATGCGCGGTCAGGTAGAACAACTACAAAACAAACAGGAAAATCTACAACGGTTTGCCAATAGCCTTAATAAAGTTCTGGAAATTTCCGATGAACTAGGCGATGCGCAAACTGCCAATGATACACCAAAGATTGACCCTGCGCAGAGTATCGGAATTATCAGGATTATTGACGCTCAAGAAACTGAGCGACAACATCTGGCCAGTCAACTTCATGATGGTCCGGCTCAATCTTTAACCAACTTGATTTTACAGGCAGAAATTTGCGAGCGATTGTTTGATACCGACCCCGGCAGAGCCAGAGCAGAACTGAGCGAACTAAAGGGTGCGGTTGGCGTTACTTTTCAAAAGGTGCGAGAATTTATTTTTGATTTGCGCCCAATGATGCTTGATGATTTGGGCCTTAATCCAACGTTGAAAAAAAGCATAGAAGAGTACGAGCAAAAAACCGGCCTTGCCTGCAACCTTACCATAACCGGCCAAGATCACCGTATGCCTCCTCATACCGAAGTAACTGTTTTTCGGGTAATTCAACACTTGCTTAACAACGTCCACAAGCATGCTCAAGCTACGCACGTTCAAGTTTCTTTAACAGTTGAGGATGATAAAGCTACGGCTATTGTAGAAGACGATGGAGATGGTTTTGACGTGCCAGAAGCAATAGCCGCATCTCGTGAAAGAAAAACAATAGGTTTAAGTAGCATTCAGGAACGGGTTGAGATGTTGGGCGGACAAATTAAATTTAATAGTTCTATGGGCAAGGGCGCTCTGGTAGAGTTTTGGCTTCCTGTCACTTAACCTATGTAACCGGGTAAACCTGTCTTTAGTGGATCCAACCTGATACTATTATTAAATGCCTATGGAGGGGATAGCACTTTTCCATAGGCTTGCTTTTTTAAAACCATTAGAGTTACCAACTCCTTTGCTGATATGCGCCGGATACAAAAACCTTAAAGTTTGCTTAGCCACTTTTGTTACCCGTAACCTTTTTTTGTGAAGATAGACTTTTAAATGCGGGAGATAACATAAAACCTTATTAGTAACTACTTAACATGTTACAGTTGATGAGTTTTGGTAATTATTGATTTTTAATAACCAATTACCAAAGCGCAACTTGTAGCAGGGTAGGCTGGTAGTGACCATAAAGATAGGTTAAACACAGTAAACAACGCCCGCTTGTGTTGAAGGAGTTTAACAGTGATACAAAAAATTCGAAAAGGTCAGGGTATAACAGAATTTGCGCTAATCTTACCTATACTTCTGCTGGT
>JAJRVO010000341.1 GCA_024277275.1 Chloroflexota bacterium | reverse complement strand
TCCCCGTGGTTTTAGAAGTATAGATAGGGGAGTAAGAAGTATGAAGTAGGGAGTAAAAAAATCCCCTTACTTCTTACTTCCTACTCCATATTGCTAATACGCCCCGTTACCAAAAATAACTCTGGGAATAGTCCGTAACATGATTTTGGTATCCAGCGCGGGCGACCAGTTCTCAATGTAGTAGATGTCTAGTAGGGCGGTTTCGTCAAACGTTAACTCAGAGCGACCGCTAATTTGTGATAAGCCGGTCAGGCCGGGGGCAACTTCTAACCGGCGTTTGTGCCACTCCTGATACTGTTCTACCTCAGAAGGTATCGGCGGTCTGGGACCGATTAAACTCATATCTCCCAGCAGCACGTTGAACAGTTGAGGCAGTTCGTCGATGCTTAACCTGCGCATAAATTTACCCAACCGGGTTGTGCGGGGATCGTCCTTAATTTTAAAGAGCGGTCCATCGGCCTCATTTAAATCTTGAAGCCTCTCCTTCTGGTGGTCCGCCCCATCTACCATAGAGCGAAACTTATAAAGGGTAAAAAGGTTCTCATTTTTGCCGACCCGTTCCTGCGCAAACAGCGCCGGTCCCGGCGACTCCATTTTGATCATCAATGACATCAGGGCCATTAAGGGCGACCCAAGAAACAATAGCAGCCCGGCAATAACAATATCAAGGCCTCGTTTTATTAGTTGGTTTAGGCCGCTAATGTTTGTCTCTTTTATGCCAATCATCGGCACGCCGGCCATTTCCTCAACCTGCATATGGCTGATATGCATTTGGAACAAGTCCGGCACAATTCGGGCGCGGATATGTTTGCGATCACAAAGAGACATAATGCTCATAATTTTACGGTGATATTGCCAGGGCAGGGTAATAATAACTTCGTCTACTTGCTCATCCTCCAGAACATTAGCTAAATTGTCAACCCTTCCTAAAGCCTTAAACCGGCCAATATCCGTTTCGCCTTTAGTCGGATGATCGTCCAAAAACCCAACAATCTTTAGTCCGCTCTCAGGGTTAGCCACCACCGCCCGCAAGACAGTGCGCCCCACCTCGCCGGCG
Organism: Chloroflexota bacterium; assembly: GCA_024277275.1. GTDB lineage: Bacteria > Chloroflexota > Anaerolineae > 4572-78 > J111 > JAJRVO01. The sequence continues at coordinate 7,869 of JAJRVO010000341.1, read as the reverse complement.
CCCACAATCAACACCTGCTTAATGCCAATCCCTTGCCGCCGCATTCGCCGGAGGAGAATCACTTTGAGAAACCGGCTCAACCCCAAAAAGATAATGGACAAGATACCGGCATAGATAAAGATAATGCGCGAATAAAAACCGGCCCGATAAAAAAAGACAAAGACAATGGTAATAATTGCGCCGGTCGCCGTACCGTTAAGAATGGCGTAAAATTCGTCAATCCACGATATTTGACGCCGCAGCCGGTACACGCCCTGCTGCTGATAAACCAAAATGAGCAGCAGGGTAAAAAGGGCCGCAAAGGGGAGATAAACCTGGTAAGCCACATTAAAAGCCGGGTCCACCGCCCTAAAAAGTTGCAAATCATAGCGTACCCAGTAAGCCAGAATAAAGGCCAGGTTTATTAAAATAACGTCAACCAGAATCCAAACAACGGTAGCGATTATTTGATTGCTAAACAGTGGTTCAAACCGCTTCATAATGAAGCCATAACTTTCTTATAAACGGCAACCGTTTCCTGCGCCGTCTTCTCCCACCTAAAGTTGGCCGCCCTTGTAATACCCCGTTTTGCCATGTCGACTCGTAAATCAGTCTGACTCATCACTTCGGCCATAGCCTCGGCCAACGCCTCAATGTCTCCCGGCTCTACCAATTTGGCAACGCCGTCAACGCCGGTCACCTCCGGCAACGACGAGGCGGCGCTGGTAATAACCGGCGTGCCGCAAGCCATTGCTTCCAAAACCGGCAAGCCGAAACCTTCAAAGTGAGAGGGGTAAACAAAAAGGGTTGCCGCATTATACCACAAAGGTAACGCTTTTTGAGGAACATAGCCGGGAAAGCGTATAGATTCCGTCAGGTTGAGCGACTCTACCAGCTTAAATATTTTATCATAATACCACCCCTTGCCCCCGGCCACAATCAGCGGCGGCGCATTTGGATCCCGTTTTTGCCAGTGGGCATAAGCCCGAATCAGGCCATCGACGTTTTTGCGGGGTTCCAGAGTTCCCAGAAATAGAATGAAGGCGTCGGGCAGTTGGTGGGCCGTTTTAAAGGCCGCAATTTCCGAGTCGGGCAAAGGGCAAAAGTTCTCATTGGCGCCGCAATAAATTGTGTGGACTTGCTCCGGCGGTACGTTTAGAAAATTGATAACGTCCTGGCGAGTACTCTCGGAAATAGCGATAACCGCTTTCGCTCGCTTGACCGTGTTGGCCGTAAAGTTACTCAAATACCAGCGATTGAAAGGCCGGAACGCTTCGGGATAGCGCATAAAACTAAGATCATACACCGTCGTCACAAAAGGGCAGGGCGCTGCCATTGGCGCGACAAAAGCCAGCGCGTGCAGCAGGTCTACCCCGGCCCGGCGCAGGGCTATCGGTTGGATGAATTGCTCCCAGAAAATGCGGATGATCGGTCGCTGAGTGGGCAAACGGCTAAAGAAAAGCGCCGGCGACGACGCTTCTTTTTGAAAAGCCTGATCGCGCAGAAAGACGCTGTAGCGAAAAAAATCTGGCGAAACTCCGGCCAGATTCTTGAGTAGATTGACGATGTACCAGCTTATCCCGGCCCCGCGATAAGATTGACTGAGCGATAGCAAGTGCGCGTTTAATCCGATGTGGATGGGTTGAAAATTCATCGGTCAATTATAGCACAGGTAGCCAAAGCTGGTGAATCGAAGAATTACCCTTTTAAACCATCGCTTCGGCTCGGGCAACCCGGGTTTGCCACGCCTGCACAAAAGCCAGACTGGAAACGTAACTATACCCCCCAACATATAACATTAGCCACGGAATTAACCACCAGACTCCAATACTAATGCTCCAACCTAACAACCCTATAGCGTAAAACGCCAGGAGTAACTCCAGCCAGGCCGCCGGGTCGCGGGGGAGGGCGTAGGCGCTGGTTTGCCAGGCAGTGAATTGGCTGGTGACGGCAAATTTTGGGGTGCGTTTGAATTCGCTGTTGATACCCAAAAGAGCCTCTAACACGGCTCTGGTGTTGCTGAGCGACAGGCCGGCGCCCAGGGCAATCAACAAGGCCAGTCGCCCTAATCGTGTTCGTCGCGGCAGGGTTTTGGTCTGCATTGCCGTCCAATAGAGAAGGGGCGGGCCAATGGCGCTAATTGTGAACAGAGGGGTTAACATTAAAAAGGGGCTGTCCGACATTGTCATTGGCAGAGTCAAAAGCAGGTTCAGCAGCATTAAGGGATGGACGCCGTAGTTGGTTAAGTGAAGGGTTCCCATCAACTTTAGCCACAAAGGGCGCGGTGATTGCCATAACTGCCCCAGTAGTTTAAGGGCCGTTTGGATGCTTCCTTTGGCCCACCGAAACTGTTGTCGCTTAAAAGCGCCAAGCTGCACCGGTAGCTCAGCCGGTACAATCATCTCCGGCTGGTAGATGATGTGCCAGCCGCATAGCTGGGCGCGATAGCTCAGGTCCAGGTCTTCGGTGAGCGTGTCGCCCTGCCAGCCTCCGGCATCAACCATACAGGCGCGTCGCCAAACCCCGGCTGTGCCGTTGAAGTTGAGAAAAGCGCTAACGGCGTGACGAGCATTTTGCTCAACCACAAAGTGACCGTCTATGCCCAGAGCCTGCGCTTTGGTCAGGTGCGATGATTCCGGGTTAACGTGTCCCCAACGGGTTTGGACGCAACCCACCCCGGCCTGGTTAAAAAGAGGGACTGTTTTTTTTAGAAAATCAGCAGGAGGAATGAAATCGGCGTCAAAGATAGCCACAAACTCGCCGCTGGCTGTAGCCAGGCCGTTTTGAAGCGCCCCGGCTTTAAAGCCGCTCCTGTCGGTGCGGTGGACGTGTTCAAACTGAATTTGGATGCCCTTGTCGCGATACCGATTTAGAGCGGCAGCGATAATTTGCTGCGTGTCGTCCGTAGAGTCATCTAATACCTGGACGTGGAGACGCTTGGCAGGCCAGTCCAACTTAAGTGCGGCTTCAAGCAAACGTTCAACAACGTGGCGCTCATTGTAAACGGGCAGTTGCACAGTGACGGCGGGATAACTTGATTCCGTTGAAAACCCCCCGGTCTCTTTTGCTGCTACCGCCCCCAATTGCCTGGTTGCGTTTTGCCGCCGATACAGCCAGGTCAATACCAGGCTGTTGATACCATAGATAGCCAGAAATATGGCGCTAAAAAGGTAGAATATTTCCAAAATGAGCATAATGGGTGTGGGTCCTGTTTAGTTTTTTCTACCGCGAGAGGATTCGGTAACTCAACGTAGCTGTCAAAAAGGACGAATGACGAACGATGGCGGACGAGCGAAACGATAGATTAAGAGGCGTTGGTCTTGGTTTCGGCCGGCTAATGTTAAAACCATAACGAGTAACGAGTAATGCGTAACCTTTTACGCGTTACTCGTTACGCATTACGGTTAACTCTGGCCCAATATGGCCGAATTGAAAATCATCGCCGATTAAGAGTTTGTCGTTCGTCCATCGTCTTTCGTCCGGTTGACTAAAACGCTCGAAACAATTGCCAAATCAGCTCACCACAAAAAAGGATAGCGAGGAGCGCCGCGTTTTTTCAATAAATATCCGTCAAAGCCAAGCTCTCGGCCGGCATAGGTCAGGGTTACTGTCAGGGCCGACATAGTGAGCAAAACGTAGGTCCAAATCCACTCGCTGCCGCCATAGTAGGCCACAAATAGATTCAGGAAAAAGACGGTAGCCCCAAGCCCGGCCAGCCGGGTTAACCCGCCGACCAGCAGCCCCAACCCCATCAGAAATTCGGCAATCATTTGAAAGGCGGCAAACGGGCCGGGAAATTGCAAAATGGTGCTTTGGACAATAGCCCGGTAGCCGAATAAAGTTCCGCCGCCGTTGGTAAATATGCCATAATCAGGGCCGGTGAACAGATTGGTGATACCCTGAGATGTGTATATTTCCTTTTGAAAGTTTTCCCACCATGTAAACAGAATAATTACCCCAAGCGTTATTCGCAAAAACGCAACCGCTCTTCTAATTTTTCGGACATCTCTTGATTCTGACATCGCTTACTCCTTTTAACTTTGAAATATAAACATTGAGACAATCCGGTAATTATTTGGAACATATTGTTCAAAGGGACGAATGACGATGGACGAACGATAAAACCCTTGTTCTATCGTTGCATTCATCCGCCGTCGTCCGTCATTTGTCCTTTTTAATGGCTATCTTAAATTACCGAATCCATATCAGACAATTTGCCATTCTTCCAAACAACTTAAAAATGTGCGGGTGTGTTGGGCTATCCCGCTTGATTGTTTGCGTAACTCAAGCGCCAGTCGTTCCAGATCGCTGATGGTATCGACATCGTACCACCTGGGCAGCAGCGACACCGGCACGCCTTCTTCCCTGGCCAGGGTCAGGGTGTCTTGCAGCACAGCCGGCGTGGACATCTGGACCTCGCGCAACAAACGTGGCTGAGGCCGGGTTAAACCCACTAAATAATACCCCCCATCCTCAGATGGGCCAAATACCGCCTCGCTTTTATTAAGCAGGGTAAAGGCTTGGGCCACGTGGGCAGCCGGTAGGGTAGGCCCGTCGCTATTCATGATGACGACCTGACGGAACCCATTGTTCAGGCAGTGGACAATGGCATTATCAAGGCGTTCCCCCAGGTTGCCGCCAGTTTGGGCAAGCAAGGCAAAGTCGGGGGCAAGTTTTGCAAAATAGGCCGACTCGCAGGTTGGGGTGTAAAGGATAAAGCGGGTGACATCCCGCACGGCTCTGGCCAGGTCAAGCGTATCGCGTAAAAAACACTCGTACAGTTGCGAGGCTTGCCCGGCTGACAGAGACGGAGTCAGGCGGGTTTTGGTTTGACCGGGGTGCGGGCGTTTGGCAATGACCAGTAAAGCTCTTTTCTTGTTCTTGTTGTAGGATAGTTCATTGGACACGGGAATTAACTTTGCACTTTCGACGAATGACGAACGACGGACGGTGAGAAAAGCGTAAATATCCGGTGTTATTCATTCGTCTGCCGTCTATCGTCTTTGGTCAAGATTTTCTCGACCATCTCCGCCGCAGCGCATCCAGGCCCCAGCTTTGCCGGTCAATAGAGACCAAAAATAACCCGTGCCACATCACCAGCATTAAATAAGACCAGGGCCACTCGCCCGGCACAGACAGCAGCCCGACGGTTAAATTGAGCGACCACAGCAAACCTGCCGCCGCCCCCAACCGGCTGAACAACCCCAACGCCAGCGAGAGGCCAATTGCCAGTTCAACCAAAAAGGTCAGCCAGGCAAACAGGGTAAAGTTGGGGATGACCACATTGGCGACAAAATCGGCGTAGAGGCCCACGGTAGGATGGGCGACCTCCAATTGCAGCCACTCCATCAGGCCGCGATGCCCGTCTGGAGCGATAAAAGCGGGCGGCAATTTCCAACGCAGCGAAGCCAGCCACAGCAAACCAATCAAGCTGCGGTTGCCCGATAGCGCCGGCGGGAACAAGGAATTTAAATCGAGTTTTAAGAGTTTGGTAAGAGCCATATTCTCTCTCGGGGAATGTGAATAGTAATTTCTTGCCCCACCTGAAACAGTCTGTGTGGGGGAGCAACAACTTGTAACTCCGTCCCGTCCAGGCCGGTTAGACACCGGGCGATTAGACCTTGATAGCTGTAGGTTTTTACCTGCGCTTTCAGGTTGTTATGTCCGTTGGGGCCAATCTCAATGGCCTCCGGGCGAATGGTGGCGATGGCGTGACCATCGGGTAGGGAGGGGTCAATTTCAAGCAGGCCCAGTTCGGTTTCTAACCAGTGACCCTGTTTTTTGGCCGGTAAAAAGTTGGGTTCTTCAGGACTTTCCGTGCAACTGCTCTGAGGGAATTGCCAAATCCCCGTATGTTGTGGCAGCGAGCAGGTTGTGCCACTAAATATGCTTGGATTTGGCAATCCAAACCGAGCTTGCACGGAAAACCCCAAAGAGCCAAAACTCAATGGCCATAAAAGAACGGGTAATTGCGGTATGGATGCTGTTAAAAAGCTCCGGCACAGAAACAAACGAGGCCAGAGCCGTGTTTTTTAGATTGTGTATCAGGCGAGAGGTAATGGCGGGATAAGCGGCTCTTAACCCGCCCGGTATCAAAATTGCCTGAAAAATAGTCAGCGATGAAGCCCCCATTGTCTGGGCCGCGTCAACATGCTCCTGGGCAATGGTCCCCACCCCGGCTCTAAAAAGCTCGGCAATGTAGGCGGCGGTGTTGAGAGTCAGGCCAAACGCAGCCGCCAGCGCATACCAGGGCACGGGCAGGCCGGTGATATCGGTTAGCCCGTCCATAACCGCGTTGTCAAAAAAGAGAGCTTGCCGGGTTTGAACCGGAAAGGCGTTAGGAAAGGCAAAGGCCCAGAAAATAATCAAAACCAGGGCCGGAATGTTTCTGAATGTCTCTACAAAAAGAACAGCCGGCAACTTGCTCCAGGGTCTATTTAAAAGCCGCAGTGAGCCCACCAAAACCCCCACACTCACAGAGAGCAGCGTGGTAATGATGGTCAAGCCAACCGTCAGCCATAACCCGCCGCTCAAAAGAGCGAGGATTTCCGGGGTCAGCCAGTCAGTCATTATCCGTTGTTTGCCGGGTATCGTTGGTTGCAACAATTGGCGGCGCGTGCAGATGCCCACTCCCGGTGGGCAGATATACGTTGCGCTTTTTTCACAACGTGTCGCGCACATCCAGTAAGGGGATGTCTTGACGCTCCAAATCGTTGAGCGCCTCAAAGGGAATGACGGCCTTTTCTGCTTCAGCGGTTTTGGCCCAGGCTTCCAGCCACTCGCGGCTTATGCCGTCAACATCATCCACCACGCGCAGGCGGTCAATCTGGTAGGTTTCTTTTAAGACCTTCATCTCGGCGGCCACGCTCTCCGGCGACCGCTGCCGAAATTGAGCGCCGTGGACGGCGTCCCGGCACCACTCACAGCCATACGGGCAGCCCCGCGTGGTAGAAATGGTCAGCGAGGCATATCCATTTTCCTCTCGCCAGGCGTCCAGATAGTGGTTTATGTCGACCAGGTCGCGGGCGGGCAGAGGCAGGTCATCCAGATTTTGGATAAAGGGACGCGGCGGGTTAACGATGGCTTGCCCGCTCTCATCTTTGTAAGCCACACCCAACTCGTGCTGTAACGCCTCGGCGGTGAGTCGACCCTGGTCCAGCAAATTGAGCAGGGCGACCAGAGTCTCTTCTCCCTCGTGGTGAACCACCACATCCACCTGGGGCTGGGTTAGATAATCTTTGGGGCTGCGGGTGGGGTCCGGCCCGCCGAAAATAACCGTTGCTCCAAAATTATGCGCAATTTGAGCCAGCCTAAGGGCCGCCGCTTTGCTTGGCAGCAGGGCGGTAATGCCGATGGCTTCCGGCGCTTCCGCTTGCAGAGCCTGCTCAAAAGCCGGCTCGCCGGTCTCAAATGTGCCGTCAAACATAGCGACCGTGTGACCGCGCTCGCGCAGGTAGCCGGCCAGGTAAAGCAACCCCAGCGGAAAGTAGGGGCTTTTGGCCGCCTGCTCCTCCGGACTCTGGCTGAGAAATAAAGGGTTGCAGAGTAGAATTTTTGCCATAGATTTGTTCCTCTCCCAAAAATAGTATGCGTGAAAAATGTTAAGAAAATCTTACATCGGAAAAGAGTATAAGCGCAAATGTGGTTGCAGACTGTAAGGTAGGTAACACTTCTGGAGGAAACAAAACCCAATGCCTGATGCAATTTTATACTACATCAATTTTTTTAGTATGGCATTAATGCAGAAACTGGTGGTCCCCCCGTTAAGTGTTGGCGGCTGCAAACAAGAAAAATCAACCGCCAAGAACGCAAAGAACGCCAAGTTTTCTTTTTTTCTTGGCGCACTTGGCGTCTTGGCGGTTCAAAACAACAATCAATCAGCCCCAACAC
>JAJRVO010000024.1 GCA_024277275.1 Chloroflexota bacterium | reverse complement strand
TTTCGGAAAAATCTAGCCGGCTGACAATTTAACATTCGGGTCAACAGATGATAAGAGCGCGCGGATTTCCACAGATTTATGTTAAAAAAGTGTATAAGTTTGTAATTTAACGGCGTCGGCCCCAGCCTCTTTAGCTGCTTTGATAATTTTAACAGCTTGGTCAAATTCCTGGTTATGATTAGCTGACATTTGGGCAATGGATCTTCGGTAAAACAAGCAAATTTGTCTTATTCCGGACGGTTCTCGGGCAGCGAGAAGTGTAGGTCAGGCGGAAGCAGTTTCAATACAAAGCGCCAGACTTCTTTAGCCGTATCCAGCGATTCCCCCGCTTCTGCCGATGAGATTTCCAACATTTCACTGGGATAGCGAATTTCCACCGCATAGGGCGCCAGTTCCTCCACGTTTTCCCGTAGAGAAGTCAAATCAGGGAATTCCACCTCGCCCAGATCCAGTAAGTAGGTCAAACTATGCACTTTCTCAAATGGCACATTCACCCAAACCAGTAATGCTTTTAATGTTTTGTCCACAGCTTGTTGACAGTGAAAAGCAGCCGTCTCCGGCACAGGCGGATCGTGCTCTAACAAAATTGTTGCCGAAAATAGATCGAGCCTTGCTTTTTGCAGCCATTCCTTAACCTCGTCTTGGCTGTGCTTCATACAATATTTTTCCTTTCTCTTTGGTAACTCGCTCGATAGAACTCAACCATTGGCTTCGCCGTGCAAATTCAGCTCGAGTGACCACCTTGATCTCGGCCGGTAAAAACAGGCCGCGCAGGGCGCGATAGGCTTTTATGGCCCGTTTATGAGGAGGCAGGAGAGAGTCAGTCACCACAATTAACAAATCTACGTCACTGTGCAAGTGAGGCTGGCCATAAGCGTGTGAGCCATATAGGTAGATGGTTTCCGGCTGTAGGACTACAACCATACGTTTTACCGCTTTTGTCAGTAAGTCTGGCGCCACTACTTTCATTAGTTAACCCAAATTTTTTTGCAATCGATCTTTTCTTGCAAAAGTAAGCCATTCACGAGTTATCTGTTTCATACAATACCTTACCTTTTTGCAAAATTTCTCTTGAAAACATACTGCCAAGTTCATTGAACTTTTTATACATTGGTTTTGTATACACAATTAAGTCAATTGATATTTTTGTACTCAACTCCCATAAGGTATTCCTGACCAAAAGTTTATTATCCATATTTTCTTGAAAACTTTCCGGGATTTTTTCTGTATCCAAAACTACAATTAAATCAATGTCGCTATCTTTATTGGGAACGCCATAAGCATAAGAGCCAAAAAGAATAATTTTATAGGGCCGGATCGTCTTTAATTTTTCCACGATGAGAGGAATATACCTTGAGCGCATCATCGAGAAACGACCTCCAAAAATACCGGATAAATCAGGGCAACATTTCTAAAATTCAGTTTTTGAATTTAAATAACTGAATTATAGACGAACAAACAAAAAAGTCAAAAACGCAGATTGAATTTAGCGCTCACAAGCCCTGCCTTTCAGGTCTCACAGGTTACTTGATACCGCCGTCCTTTGCAGAGGGGTAAGGTTGGGTTTCATTCTTCAACCCAACCCAATCGGCCCGGAATTGTCGGGTTTCGTACCTCAACCCGACCTACTTTAGTAAGGGTGCATTTTCTTTAATCGTTCGACAATTCGGGTTGGCGTCAACCAGATACCACAAGGCTCTAAATAATTTCGTCGGGGTCAACCTGCGGCTCACTGGATTTGGCTAAATTGTTAATTTGTTCCTTGCTACCCGACAAACGGTTTAGCTACAACTAAATATTGGACAGGATTATGGCTAACAGTGTTAGCACGATTATCAGGATTTAAGTTAAAAAATCTTGTCAATCCTGTAAATCCTGTCTATTTTTAGCCTAAACTAAATTCAATGTCGGGTAGTAAAAATTTGTTCAACGATATCTGTTTTTATAACGAATTTTTCTGTCATTTCTCTCTCTTAAGGATTGAGGGTGAGCAGCGATGAATAAAACATTACTCATTCTCATTATCCTCATCACTATCGCTCAATAAAGCCACCACCTCACCAATCGCCTCAATAAAACGCGAAATAATCAGATGGTAAATTTCTTCGGCCACGGCTTCATTATAGATATGGACAATCTCATTACGTTTCCTGATCATCGTGACAAAATCTTGTTCATATGCGTCCGGGACCAAACCAACCTGGTAGGCGGCTTTGACACAATCCATTGGCGAGTAACATTCCACCCCTTTTTCTTCGAGCAAGAATAACTTGATAGTCTTCCACAGAGTTTCAAACGTATATTCGAATCGTTTGGTCGTCACTTCAACGTTAATTTGAAACTCATACTCAAAAAATTGACTTTCTTCCAGATTTGAAAATGCCTTCTCTAAATTGGCAATTTTTCTTTGTAGTTTTTCGCTGTATGCCATAATTCAATCTTTTCCATAGCAAACTGCCTAAATGCTGCATCAACACGCTCAAAATCTACTAAATCAATCCTTTTCAATGTATCAACCTCATAATTTAACCGTTCATTCAACGTCATAAAGGTTGTGTCATCTAGTTGACCCTGGCTAATAATCCCTATGTCAATATCCGAATATTTTGTGTCTGTATGCTCTGCTTGGGAACCAAATAAGAATACGATGGTAGTATCGGGATCAAGAAATTGAAAAATCACGGTCAAAATCTGTTTTTTAATTTTTGACGAAAAGTCAGCCGGATATTTCATCTTCTTCCATCAGAAGCGCTAACAACGCCCCCACACGCAGCATTTCATTTGAATTTACAAATGTAACCTCCATAACCGGGGCAGGCGGATAGTATTTGTGACTGTATTGGTACGTCAGCATTATCCCTGCTCCAGTCTCGGACTGCGAAACATAATATCCCGTTCAGGTTCATCCATCACCTTTTTATGTAATACCGTAGTACGCCCCAGTCTCTTGAATACCCGCGAGTTAAAGACGCGCAAATCCCGATCATGGTCAATCACCTTTCCTTCATGCATAGCAACATATTCACCAAAATATTTAGTCAACAACTCCGTTTTTTGCTGTTCAAAGGCTTGTTGCTCTCGGCGAAGTTTTTGCCGACGCATTTCACGCAAATAGTGCCGTAATGCCCGGTCAACAATTTCGTCAGGGTCAGTCTGCGACTCACTATATCTGGCTAAATTTTTGATTTGTTCAACGATATCTGTTCTTAAGGTGACGGTATTCATAGCTTGTTATACTCCTATGATACCCTTCTTTGTGGGTTTCATACCGGGCGTGTGGCGTGGGGAAGGAAGTGGAGGGACACCCCCCACACCCCCCGCGCCATCGGCGGCTCCTATGATAATGTAGTTATCATACAGTACGTGTGGTGTAGAAGAGAGTAGGGGGAACATCCCCCGCAGCGATTTGCTCACCGGCGCGGCTTTGATAAATTGTGGACGCGCTCCAACAACTGTTACTATTTTCATTGGTAGAACTCCGCCACCGCGTTCACCACCGCCTGCTGCATTTCATCCGTCAGTTCGGGATAAATGGGCAGGGCCAACGTTTGTTTTGCGGCGCACTCGCTCACGGACAAATCGCCGGCTTGATAGCCTAAATCCGCGAAACATTCCTGCAACTGCAACGGCACCGGGTAGTAGATTTCGCAGCCGATATTGCGCTTTTTCAAGTAGGCCATCAACGCATCCCGGTGAGGGGCGCGGATGACAAACTGGTTGTAGATGTGACGATAGTCGCTCAATTCAGTGGGCATCACAACCTGCGGCGGGGCGGCAAGTTGCAAGTTGCAGGTCGCATGGTCTCCGGCAGCAAGACAGCCATTTTGCAGACATTCCACGGTGGAAGGTTTTGCTACCAGTCCGGCTTCGGCAAATAGGCGGCGGTAGGTGGCAGCGTTGCGCTGGCGGCCTTCTGTCCAGCTATCCAGATATTTTAGTTTTACCCGCAGCGCGGCCCCCTGAATAGCATCCAGCCGGAAGTTGCCGCCGATGTATTGATGGTAGTATTTGGGCTGCGCGCCGTGATTGCGCAGCCGCCTGACCTGCCCGGCCAAATCGGGGTCGTTGGTCACAACCATCCCCCCATCACCGTAGCCGCCCAAGTTTTTGGAGGGGAAGAAGCTAAAACAGCCCAGATATCCTATCGAGCCGGCCCGCCGCCCCTTGTACTCAGAGCCGATAGCCTGCGCCGCATCTTCAATTACATACAAATTGTGGCGCTTCGCTGCGGCCATAATTGGATCCATATCGGCCACCTGGCCGTACAAATGCACCGGCAAAATGGCCCGGGTGCGCTCGGTGACGGCGGCTTTTATTTGCTCCGGGTTGATGTTGTAAGTGTAGGGATCAATATCGACAAAAACGGGCGTTGCGCCCAACCGGGAAATACAGCCGCCGGTGGCAAAAAAGGTGTAGGGGGTGGTAATCACCTCGTCTCCCGGTCCAATGCCAATAGCCATCAGCGACACCAACAGCGCGTCGGTGCCGGATGAAACGCCAATGCCAAACCGGCATCCAGAATAGGCCGCTATCTCTTCTTCCAGCGCCTTTACTTCCGGCCCAAGAATAAAATATTGAGATTCCACCACCCGATTGATGGCTTCTGTAACCTCATCACGGATAGTGGTGTATTGAGCTTTCAGGTCGAGTAATGGAACAGATTGCATCAATATTACTCCTTCTCCGGTAACGGGTTATCTTCGGGCCAATCCAAGCAGCACAGCATGCCGGGTTCAACTTCCTGGTACCGCCAGCCGCTTTCGGGGCAAAGCAGGTTGCCGTCGGCGTCTTGCTCAACCAGCCGGTGTCCGTGGCGGCTCATCCAACCGGACTGCCGGGCCGGCACACCCATCATCAGGGCGTAATCGGGTACGTCGCGGGTCACAACCGCGCCGGCAGCAATAAAGGCATAACGGCCCAGCGTAACGCCGCACACAATGGTACAGTTGGCCCCCAGCGTTACCCCGCGTCGCACCAAAGTTTCGGCGTAAGCGTGGCGGCGATTGATCTGGCTGCGCGGGTTGGTGACATTGGTAAATACACACGACGGGCCGCAAAATACATCATCTTCCAAAATACAGCCTTCGTAGAGGGAGACGTTATTTTGCACCTTTACATTGCTGCCGATAACCACGTTTGAAGCCACAAACACATTTTGCCCCAAATTGCACCGTTCGCCGATTGCGGTATTTTTCATAATGTGCGAGAAATGCCAGATTTTGGTTTCGGCCCCAATCTGACAAGGCTGGTCTATTACGGCTGTTTCGTGTACAAAGTAATCAGTCGCCCAGATACTCCTTCCACTCAGTCGAGCGTGACGACCCGACCGTTGGTTATCAGCGAACGTTGAGCAGCCTGCAACACCCGCAACACCCGCAAGGCGCGGTCGCCATCAGTAAGCGGAGGGCGGCGGGTTTGCACCGCTTCAAGAAACGCCTCACATTCTGATTGCAAGGGTTCGTTCTCGGCAAAAGCAATCTCCTCGCCTTCGCCGCGCACCGGAATGGGCATTCGTTCTATATCAAAATCAACACGCTGGTGGTGTAAAACAAGTCTTTTACTTACATCGTTAAAACTGATGATGTTTTTTTCACCCACCACCACAAAACGCTGCTCTTTAAAAGGGTGCAGCCACGACACAAAGATGTGCGCGCGTACGTCGTTGTTGAAAAGAAGCTGTGTCACGGTGGTGTCGGCAATGTTAGGCTGCAAATAGCTACCGCCGGTGGCAATCACTTCGTAGGGCAATTCGCCCAGCAGGCGCAAGATAATGGCGATGTCATGCGGAGCAAATGACCAGAGAATATTTTCTTCGCGCCGAATTTTGCCCAGATTCAGACGATTGGAGTAGATATAAAACACTTTACCCAGATCATCCTGCCTGCACATCTGGATCATTTTGCGTACAGCCGGATGGTATTCCAGCAAATGCCCAACCATCAAAATTCTATCTTGCTCTTTGGCTAAAGCCACCAGGCGTTGGCCTTCTTTATAACGCAAGGCCAGCGGTTTTTCGCACAGCACATCTTTTCCGGCGCGCAAAGCCTGTTCGGTGAGCGCAGCGTGGGTTTCTGCAGGCGCAGCAATCACCACCCCCTCAATATCCGAATTGGCAAACACATCAACGGCATCGGAAAAGATTTCGGCGTTTGTGGCCAACTCCTTAGCCAGTTTGCGGCCCGTTTCGGTGCCGTCAACCACGGCTGCCAGTACGCCCAGCGCCTCCATATTCCGTACCAGGTTTTTACCCCAGTACCCGCAACCAATTACAGCTATGTTTGTCAAACCTTCACCCTGTCAATAACTTTTTCAAAATCGACGTAGTCAATGTTTATTCGCCATTACCGTCATTCTCCCGATCCAGCCGCGCCTTACACGCTGTGAGCAACTTGCGCGCGGCGTTCAAACCGCGTTCAGCGTCATCTTTACGATACACCTGTCCGGGAGTTAGATCGGGCAACCCATTAGGATAGCGGGTGGGGATATAGAACTTATCCAGTAACGCGCCGTACTCAAGCCACGCTTCTACATTTTCAATTTGATCTTGTTGAGGAAATTCCATAACCAAGCGCTGAACAGAGTGTCCCCACGGGTTGGCGTCAACCAAATACCATAAGGCTTTAACTGCCTTTTCGCTGCTTTGTTGGGCATAAAAACAGGCTTGAGCGTACATCTTTTCATTCAGCAGCACTTGCGCGGCTTGCAGGTCTTCTTCGGCGGTTTGCAGCCACCGTTCTGCCTGCGCTCTATTCTTGGCCCGACTCATAAATCACTTTTCCTTCTTTCAAGGCAGTGGCTATCAACGGCCGGTCAGCTAATTCATTTAACTCTTCCGGCGTGTAGATCAATAAATCTACATCGCGTTTTGGTATGGACCGGCTAATATCCGGTAAAAGTCCGTCATAACGATCCAGGAACCGCTTTTTTGTATTTTTGACAATAATCAGGTCTACATCACTGTGGCGCGAAGCATCTCCGCGGGCCAGCGACCCAAACAGAATTGCCCGACTAACGTGGTGCTTGATGAATATTGGCCTCAGTTGAGCGCTTAAGTCTTGCTTCTGCCGCCCCATTTTTTTAGCCCTCACATATCTATTCGCTAAAGTCCCCATCCGGCTTCTCAGGCTCTAACTGTCGCTCAATTTGCCTCAACAACTTGCCCATTACAGCGGCGTACCGGAACAATTTCTTATAAATCGTCTCAGCAACCGCTTCAATATACGTATGCGAAGTCAAATTCCGGTCATCGGTCATTGTCAGGCAAACAACCACTTCTTTTGCCGAGAGAAGACCGGCATTAAGTACCTCTCGGAAACAACGTTTGGGCGAATTGCAAATAACTCCTTCGCGCTCTGCCAGATAAAGTTTCAGCAATTTCCAGAGGCTTTCAAATGAATATTCAAATCGCTGGATTGTCGCATCGCGGACAATGACGCTAAAGGGCATTTGCAGGGCTTCATCCAGGGTATCGAGCGCCTGCCGTAGGGCTGTTCAGTTCTAAAAAGTAGCAGCCTGGATCACTCGTTTTTCGACAGGATTAACAGGATTGACAAGATTTTTCATTGGGTGCAGTTCCTCTCAACTCCCAAGATCGCTATCGACTATTTTTGCCGCGAATTCACGCGAATTTCACTAATTATTTGCCTTTTTTCGTGTCAATTCGTGTTAATTTGTGGCGGATTATTGCTTGGGAGGCGAGAGTATCTGCGCCCAATTCAATTTTATGGCGTACAGTGAAATTAGCGCTTATCATTTCTCTACGCGCTGTTCTAACATATCTTTTACCTTGTCAAAGGTATCTCGCGCAAATTCATAAAAAAGTTCGGCATTTTCTATCCCGGGTTCACCGTCAGGCAATAAGCCAAATTCGCCGGGGTATCTGGCGCTAATATAAAGTTCATTCAGTATTTTCACCATTTCCAAATCGATGTCAAATTTCAAATGATTTTTAACGGTCTCGTACAGTTTGATCAAATCGTGAGTTCTTATGAATCCTATCTCAAATTCTTCGATAATCGCTTTGAAACTTTTTTCTACCGCTTGTTGCGCGTGAAAAGAAACGATGTTTGTCAAGAAATCATCGCCGCGCATTTTCTCGCAACTTGCCAGGTCTTTTTTGGCAAAAATAAGCCATTCACGTGTTATCGGCTTCATACAAAACCTTCCCTTTTTCCAAAAGTTCCTTCGAGAACATACTACCCATCGCATTGAATTTTTGGTACATTGGTTTAGTATGTACGATTAAATCAATTGATGTTTTTTTACTCAATTCCCATAGAACATTTCTGACCAAAAGTTTATTTTCCATATTTTCCTGAAACCTTTTTGGCGTTTTTTCAGTGTCCAGAACGACCAGCAAATCAATGTCGCTAGCTGCATTGGGTTTGCCATAAGCGTAAGAGCCAAAAAGAATAACTTTATAAGGGTGAAGTGTTTTTAGCTTTTCTACAATGAGCGAGATATATTTATTTTCTGCATAAAATTTTTCAGCCTTCATAAAGCGCCTCTGTTGTTTTCATTGCCTCACGGCGAAAAGCGGGCGAGACGCGCTTCAAATCAACCCAGTCAATGGTGTAAAGCGTATCTATAGCGCCAAGCATATCGCCAATACGATAGAATGTTGTTAATGGAACAGGCTGCTTGCCAATAATTCCCACATCAAAGTCAGACCGAGGGCGGGCGCATCCAGCCGCGCGGGATCCAAAAAGAATTACCTTACACCCTTTAAGCTTGTCGCCAACTTTTTTCAGTTGCTGTTGTATTTCCAATTTAATGGCTTGTTCTCGATCCATATCCTGTCTTTAATCTACTGTCGTGTCAAGGCTAAAATGATAGGTAGTATAGCCCCTTGTGGGCGTTATTTCAAGCATAAAACGGGCACAAGGCCCGATGCTACAACCTATCAAAACACGCTTGACACGACACTACTCTATCCACCTTAAAATCCGGGCTGATGCCGGCGTCACTTCCTGCTCCCTTTGGCCGGGCGTCGGGCAATTCTTCTGCCTTATGATAACGCATCACCCATTTCACCTCCTACATTTCCCGCGTATACCACTCAATCGTCCGCCGAAGCCCCTCCTCGAAAGGCGTGAACGCTCTGAACCCAAACGACGTTTCGGCCCTGCCGGTATCCAGCTTGCGCCGAGGCTGGCCGTTGGGTTTGGAAGTGTCCCAAACGATCTCCCCCTCAAAGCCGGTTAGCTTCACAATAGTCTCCAGCAGGTCTTTAATGCTGATCTCAAAAGCGCTGCCCAAATTG
>JAJRVO010000340.1 GCA_024277275.1 Chloroflexota bacterium | reverse complement strand
TCATGACCTATGCTTGTTGTACCTACATCGCTATCTTGGCCGTGGCTATCATTGCTTATCGCTGTCAGCGACCTGAATTGGCTCGTTCTCGTACCAAAGTTTTGGCTTGGGCTTAATTATGCAAGGCTCTCGAAGCTAAGTAAGTATCTAAAAATAACTTCCCGTTTTAAGTGCACTTTTTGACTCCTAAAACGGGAAGTTATTTTTGGACGGTTACTAAAGTTTTGTTCCACAGGCAGTGACCACGCCCTAACTAACAATTGGACTCAACAAAGTAGCGTTAATTGGTTATACGCAAAACCCTCAAATTGTGGTTTAATATAACGGTTAATTTGTTCAGGAGGTCTCAAATGTTTCCTTACAATTCTGTATAATATGTGGCATATGAGCAGCATAAAGCGTTTCAACGGGATGCAGAAAAGATGCGGCTAATCAAAATTGCCCAACAACAGCAACCCAATAAACGGAGAATATCCCGGATGGTAAAGAATTGGCTTGGCGCTCAGATGGTACAATGGGGTTTAAAACTTCAAGGCTACCGCATAGCGACACCGCCTCAGGTCAGCATTGTCAGAACCTCGGATGCAGAATGTTCGTAAAATCAAATCTTTTTAACAATAAATTGATTATATCAACATCTTCCAATTTGTGGTGAATTATGACCCAGGCCATCATTAGCCCCAAAGCGGTTGCCGCCTCATCCCGCCGCGCCGAATTTTTAACCGGCATGCAAGATACAATTCCCTTGATTGTAGGGGCTATTCCATTTGGCATAATTTTTGGCACGCTGGCTATAGGCAGCGGTCTCTCGTTTGCAGGCACAATGGCGATGTCGGCCATTGTATTTGCCGGGTCGGCCCAATTTATTGCGCTTGAGTTACTGGCAGCGGGGACGGGTTGGCCTTTTATTGTGCTAACAACCTTTGTAGTGAACTTGCGACATATTCTCTACTCGGCCACCCTGGCTCCTTACGTCAAGCGGTTGTCGCAACAGTGGCAAATTCCCCTGGCTTTCTGGCTTACGGACGAGACGTTTGTGGTGGTGGCTAACCGTTACTGCCACGCCGGCGATTCGCCGTACCGGCGCTGGTACTATCTTGGCTCAGCGCTACTGATGTACGTAAATTGGCAGTTTGCCACCTTTTTAGGGCTGACAATTGGCCGGTTTATTCCCAATGCTGCCGCCTGGGGACTGGATTTTGCCTTGCCCATCACTTTCATCGGCATGGTTATCCCCTATCTTAAAGACAAGCCTATGGCGGCGGCAGTGGGCGCTTCCGGCGTGGTGGCTTTAATCGCTTATCCAATGCCCAATAAATTAGGCTTGATGGCAGCGACGCTGGCGGGCATTGCAGTTGGCATTGCCGTTGAAACCCTATCAACCAGAGAGAGCGACCAATGAGTGAATTACTTTTAATTGGCGGTATGGCCCTGGTCACGTTTGCCATCCGCTACTCAATGTTTGTTGTGGCCGGGCGGATAGAGTTTCCGCCTAAAGTGGTGAGCGCATTGCGTTACGTGCCGCCAACTGTGCTAACTGCCATTATTGTACCGGCTACGCTCATCCCTACCGGCAATACAGTTAACCTTAGCTACGCCAATGCGCATCTGGTTGGAGCAATTGTGGCCTGCGGTGTGGGCTGGTTTAGCAAAAATCTGTTGTTAACCATTATACTGGGGCTGCTTGCTTTTTGGGGATGGCAGTGGGTTCTGGCTGACTGGCTGGCCTGAAACAATCATAATCTTTTGCATCTGGTGAATAATAGGTAAAATCATTGGGTTAGTTTTTTTACGTTGCTGCCGATTAATTCAAGACCGCTTGCGCGGTCTTTGTAGTTTTTAGCAGCTTACAAAAAATAGTGCCACAATAAGGAAACCAAAATTATGACTACAAGTAATGTTGGAGCCAAACCTCTGCCCATAGCCGGTGATGGATTTCCTCACACGGCGTTGATTGCCTTGCTTGGCGGCGCGGCAGCTATTGCTTTTTCCCCTATATTTGTTCGCTTGAGCGAGGCCGGCCCCACCGCAACGGCCTTTTGGCGTATGGCCCTGGCTTTGCCGGCCTTGTGGCTAATAACGGCCAAACAGGAAAGCCCGCCTGCCTCTCAACGCCCGGCCTCTGGTTCTAATTATCAATGGCTTATTGCCGCCGGCTTATGTTTTGCCGGCGATCTGGCTACGTGGCATTGGGCGCTAAAATATACGACTGTCGCCAACTCTGTTTTTCTGGCTAATCTGGCTCCTGTCTTTGTCACCCTCGGTAGCTGGGTGCTGTTTCGTCAGCGAGTCAGTTTTACGTTTATTTTGGGTATGGCGGTGGCCTTAGCCGGCGCAACCATGCTGATAGGAGTCAGTATTAACCTGAGTCTCCAAAACTTTTGGGGCGATGCTATTGCTTTGGTTACAGCCATATTTTACGGCGGGTATATTTTGTGCGTAAAGCGCGCCCGCGACAACTTTTCTACAGCTACGGTTATGCTTTGGAGTGGCGTGGTGGCTTCTTTAACCTTACTACCCCTTACCCTCTTATCCGGCGAGAATTTCTTTCCCCTCACCGTTTGGGGCTGGGCTGTGCTGGCCGGGCTGGCCCTCTTTTCTCATGCCGGCGGCCAGGGGTTGATTGCCTACGCCCTGGCCCATTTGTCCGCCACCTTTTCGTCGGTCACTTTATTGACCCAGCCGATTATGTCAGCCTTTTGGGCTTGGCTTCTTCTTAGTGAAACCCTTGGCCCGTGGCAAGCTGTTGGCGGCGCTATTGTGCTGGCCGGCATCTTTGTCGCCCGGCAAGGAAGTGTCCGATAAATTGTTGGCCGATAAATTGTTGGCCGATAAATTGTATTGAAGCCTACAGAGAATCCATAGAATCTCCTGTAAAATTAGGGTGGGCTTGTTATGCCCCTTAAAACCTAAACCTTACAAGGAGACTCTTATGAAACGTTTTATATCGATTGGCTTGGCGGCGGTAACGCTGGCTTTAGTAGCTGCTCAATGCGGCGCTGCGGTCCAGTCTGCAACCGATAGCCCAGCCAAGCAGGCTGGTGAAGAAGCGCCGGCAGCAGAGGCTGCGCCAGAAGAAAGCGCGGTAGAAACCGCGGCAGAAACTGCGCTTAACACCGATGAAGAAGTTGTGGCGGAGGAGCCTGTGACAGAAAACAACCAGGAAACCGTAGAGGAATCCAGTCCTGTTGAGGAACCGGTCGCCGAAAGTGAAGCCGAAGCGGTTGAAGCAGAGGCCGTTGAAGAGGAAACGATGGCCGAAGTCAGCGTTCACACGGAGGCTAATTGCGATGATCCCTTTGCCGACGCCGGGAGCCTGAGATTTTCTCCGCAGGTGTGGACCGCCGAAAGTATTTCTCGTTTTGTCGGCCCCCATTTGGTAGACCCGGAGAGCGGGCTAGAAACCAATTTCTGTCTCCACAGCGTGGATTACAGCGAGATACTCTCCGGCGGTCCGCCCCCCGACGGCATCCCGCCCATTGACAACCCCACTTTTGACTCGATTGCCGATACCGACGAGTGGCTGGCCGACGTACAGCCGGTGATTGCCCTGGCCGTTGGCGACGAGGCCAAAGCCTATCCGCTGGCTATCCTGACCCGTCATGAGATTGCCAACGACGAGATTGCCGGGATGCCGGTCGCCGTGACCTTTTGCCCGCTCTGCAACGCGGCGGTAGTCTTTAACCGAGAAGTAAACGGCGACGTGCTGCGCTTTGGCGTTTCCGGCAATTTGCGCAACAGCGACTTGGTGATGTGGGACAACAAGAGCCTCTCTTGGTGGCAGCAGTTTACCGGCGAGGCCATTGTGGGCGAAATGACCGGCACTCAACTGGAAATGATTCCGGCCCAACTAGTGGCCTGGAAAGATTTTAAGGCTGCTTATCCCGATGGCGTGGCGTTGTCTGCCAACGGGCGTAACTACGGCTCAAATCCTTACGTTGGGTACGACTCTTCAACACAGCCTTTTCTCTTTTTAGGCACGCCCGATTCCCGCCTGCCGGCTACCGAGCGAGTGCTGGGTTACTTTACCGGCAAAACGGCAGTCGCTTACCCTATGCCGGTTATCGCCGAGGAAAAAGTAATTGCCGACAACCTTGACGGCCGGGACGTGGTTATCTTTTACGAGCCGGGGCAAGTATCCGCGCTGGATAAGGGGACAATTGAGGACTCCAAAGAAATCGGTTCTGCCGGGATGTTCATCCCTGAAGTGGACGGGCAAACTCTCACCTTTACCTATGCTGGAAGTCGGTTATCATATTAGGAAAATGCTGTTTCTGAAAATACTCGCTGTAAGTTACCTGCTTTATCAGGATAGTTACCCATATTATTGGGGTGTACAATTTCAGTTACAGTATTTCTTAGATCCATAACCGACTTC
>JAJRVO010000339.1 GCA_024277275.1 Chloroflexota bacterium | reverse complement strand
TAACATTCTGAAAGCCAGAGAATAGGACACAGATTTTCGCAGATAAACACAGATTATGGTAAAAAATTAAACAAAAATCTGTGAAATCTGTGTTCATCTGTGTCCCATAAAAATGTTACTTTATGGCCGTTGGCAGTATAAACAATTTAACTTAATTGGTTGTTAAGATTATAGCAAGTCAGCAAGTATTATACCAAGATTTTAGCGAGTGGCAACAGGCGTAAGCGGAGGATAGTAGTCTCGTCTCAGGCTTCTTCATCGACAAAAAATTGTCGATTAAGGTTGCAGGGTTGCAAGGTTGCAACCTTGTTTTCCAGTTTAGCGGCTGATGCGATAAATGATCAATGTAATGATTAAAAATACCGTTTCCCGGATAAATTGGGACAGGCCAAAAGCAAAACGACCTTTCTTAAAGTTGTATTTCCGGATTGGAAAAAACCACGGAACCAAACTCTTGCGGTCAGCCCACAGGTGACCGGCATAGCCTAAAAACCAGGCGTAGCCCGTTGTTTTGCCCCAAATAAGGCTCACAATCAAAGATAGCCCGATAAGGCTAAAAATGTTGTGGGCATAGTGCCGGCCATTGGGCATCGCGTGAAATACGTACCCGATTGTTTTATCAACCGCATCGGGAAAAAGGCAGGCCAGCAACAAAGGTTTTAGAGTTTTTTTGTCTTTGGCTAAGGGCGGCAGGCAGTGTTGAGCCAGGGCTATAGCCAGGTGTCCGGGAATGTGCATTACGCTATCGCTATGACCTGGCGATAATGCGCCTTAAATTGTTCCATTGCTAATTTTGTAATGGGTCCAACTTGACCATTGCCAACCGGCTGCCCGTCGATTTTAGTGATTGGGATGACATGCATACTGGTGCTGCTAATAAAAAATTCTTCGTATAGAGAAAAATCTACAGACAGAGGAGTCTCTACAACCGGGTAGTCGGTATTTTGCATAAGCTGCAAAATTACGTCGCGGGTGATGCCGTAAAGAACCTCGGTGTCTGGAGGGGAGATAAGTTGCCCACGGTGTACGGCAAAAAGATTAGAGCGTGAGCCTTCGGTCATGTAGCCGTTGTGGTGGAGCAAGCCTTCTAAGGCCCCAACCCGGTTGGCTTCGCGTCGAGCCAGATAATTTACCAGCGTATTAAGGCTTTTACAGGCGGGTACGGCACGCTGGCCCTGGTAAAGGATGGCGCCGGCGCCGTTTTTGTAAAAACTATCCGGATAGGTGGGTAAAATGGTCGGCTGCATAGTAATGAGGGGATCCATGCCTGGCCTGGTTGCGCCAAAGGCTATAATTCTTAGACTCCAGGTGGCTTGCGGGTCGACATTTACCAGTGTCTCAAACCAGCCGGCCAGGGTGTTGATATCCGCGCCTAACTCCAAATCAATCATTTGGGCGGATTGTGATAAGCGGCGCAGATGTTCTTCCAGGTAAAAAGGGCGTCCCTGGTCGACCTTGACCGCCTCATAAACGCCAAAACTGGCGAACAGAGCCTCGTTGGAAATTGGAATTTGAGCTTCATTGGTCGGTAATAATTCGCCGTTGATGATAGCATAATTAAAAATCATTATCTCAAACTAAGTCCCCTGCCTCTTTTTATTTATGAGATGATTCAGTAATTGTTTGGAGCGTTTTGTTTAACCGGACGAACGACGATGGACGAACGACAAAAACCCTGCGCTATCCTTTCATTCGTCTGTCGTCGTTCGTCCTTTTTTACAGCTACGTTGAATTACCGAATTTTTTTATGCAAAGTACCGGCTTAACAGCATGTCCATTAGCCATGGGAAGAGCATACTAACGGTGACAAAGGCGCGATCAAAAAGCGTAATAAACACGTCGCGTCGCTCATGGCGAATGGTTTTTAGAATAGCCCGCGCCACACGCTCCGGCGGTACGCCCGACACGCGCCCTCGCCCCTCCTGGCTATCGCCCAAAGAGTTATCATTAAAGTTGGTGCTGGTGACGCCGGGATACACCGTACTCACCCGGATATTGTCTGCTTTCACTTCAATGCGCAAACTTTCGGCCATTTTTTCAAGCGCGCCTTTGCTGGCGCAGTACCCGGCAATTCCCGGCATTGCCCGTCGCCCCACAATAGAAGAGATATTGATAATCAGCCCGCCTTCGGGGTTGGTTCTTAGGTGGGGAATAGCCGCCTGTATCAAAGCCACCGGCCCAAAGTAGTTAACGTCCATTATCCGACGGGCTTGCTCTTCCTGCAAATCAAGCGTCCGGTCGCGCACGCCAATAGCGGCATTATTGATGACAACATCGATTTTGCCAAAAGCCTCAACGGTTTTTGTTGCCAGCGCGGCTGCCTGAGCAGTATCGCCCATATCGGTGGGAATGGCAACGGCTTGATGCTTGACAGTATTCAGTTCATCAGCCAGCGCTTGCAGCGTTTGGGTGTTTCTGGCGACCAGGGCCAATTGACAACCCGCTTCTGCCAATGTATAGGCGGTTGCTCGGCCAATGCCTTCAGTTGCGCCGGTTAGGATGATTACGCGATTTTGGGGGATCATACCCTTCCTCAATATTGTTAGTTTTTAACTCAAGTTGCTGCCTGTACCGTTAACCGGGGAGTAGGAAGTAAGAAGTAGGGAGTAGGGGAAAAAACACTCATACTTCCTACTTCCTACTCCCTACTTCTTACTTCCTACTTCCAGTGTATCGGTAATAAGCGCTTGATTTTTCCGGCTATTAGCTGATAAGGCAGCGACTTGGGTTAGTTTTTAGCATTGTACTTTTAAGTGGATAAGGCGCAAAAAGGGGATTAACTTTGGTTATGTGGTTTTGCTTGGATGATCGAGAGCGGCGCCAGAGATGGGGGTTTTGCTCTGCCGCCGGTTTTTGCTATCCAGGCTGGTTGCCGGTTGGTTACGCATCACAGACAGACGGCTTAGGCCATTAAACCGGCGGATTGCGGCGAAGATTATCAGGATTAGGCAAATTAGAAGAACCAATGAAAAGCTGGTAAATTTGATAAAAGCCAGCCGGCTTTCGCGGGCGTGACGGTCTGCCAGGCTTTCTGGAGGCGAGGCGTTGTTAGTGGGGGGCGCTGCGAGTCCTGCTTCCTGATCGGTCAGGTTTTGGGGCGGAGAAACCAGGTTGCGGGCAATGCTGGGGGTGGGGGATTCGGGTTCTGCCGGGATTTCGGTTTCTGACGCGGAGGCCGGTATTATTTCAGCAATAGCCGGTTGAGTTGGAGGCTGCCCCTTGATGATTTCCAGGCTGTGCTGACCGCTGGGCGCAGTAAACACAGTGTAGGTGTCGTTGCCGATGGTTTCGGTTTCAAATTCAACCGGATGGCCGTTAATGGCGACGCCGCTAATGTGCTCTGAGCGCAATTTAAGAACTTTTACGGTGACCGACTCTGCGTTTGTGCCGTAATCGAGTTTAGTGATGGTCTGGTTCCAGTCGTAGCTGTAGGCAACATAGCGGTCGGTGGCGGGTTGATAGACGCGAATGTAGCCGTCGTTTAGACCCAAACGAGGTTGAAGCATCAGGCCGTAGCCGGTTAATTCAACCCCAAACAAACCTTCGATGATGGCGCTGCCCATTGTTCCGGCGGCGGCGCTGTAGTAGTGGCTGCCTTCTCGGTTTGGATCAGTGGTGGAGCGCCACTCGATGATGTTGCCGGGGTGTTTTTGCCAGTCGTTAGCCACTTGCAGCAAGTGGGTGCGGGCTATCTCGGAAAAGCCGGTCAAAAATTCAGCTTTGATTTGAACGCCGCCCCACCAATCCCAAACGCCGCCGTTTTGGTGAGCGCCGTAGCCCACGTCTGCCTGGTCGAAGAAGAGACGAGGGTAGTAGGGGTAAATGGATAGACCGGGCTTTTTGACTCCGGCGGCGATGCGCGCTTGCTCCAGATTTTGGAAAATGGCGTTGTTTTGCCGGACGTCGGTTAACCCGGCGTAGACGGCCAGAGCGTTGGAGATGCTAACCATTGTCGACTCGTCAAAGCTGTGTTTCAGAGGCGAGAGATGAGCGTGAGTCAAATAGAAACCTTTGTTAGCTTGCCAGAGCAGGGCATTGGTTTGTTTTTTGAGCATTTCGGCTTTGTTTTGCCACTCATCGGCGCGAGTGGTGTTGCCGGCGGCGGCGTTCATCTCGGCCAGTTCAAGCAGGGTCATATAGGCCAGGGCTTGATCGTAAATAGAGGCGGTTTGGTGGTCTCGTGCGGGATTGTAGTCGGTGTAGCCGGGGCCTGCCTCAAATTTTATGTTGCCCCAGTCGGTGGTGTGACCACGCCAGAGCAGTTGCAGTTGCGGGGCGAGCCGGTGGGCGTAGAGCCAATCGGCGGCCAGGTTGAGGCGGTCAATGATGGGCATGCCGTTGATAGAACTTTGCAGCCACCCGGTGTTGTAGGCCATGTTGTAGTAGAGGTAGGCGGCGTGGATGAGGCTGGTCTCTTCATCGGCGGTGATGGTTTGTTTGTTGCTGCGCCCCTGGGGGGTGATAATGCCGCCAATTGCGCCGGGACCGGCAACTACGCCAAAATCGCCGTCCAGGCTGGCAGTTTGGGCGGTGTATTGACGGCGCAGGTAGGCTTCAATGGGCTCGCGCAGGTATTCGTCGGGGTAGTAGTATTGGGCCGTTTCCATGCCCCAGGCAATATTGCGGATGTACATTTCCGGGTAAGTCTTGCCGGGCCGAAAGCCGTGGATGGTTTCATCGCCAATTTTAAAGATGGCTTCCCCTTGCGAGAAATTGTGGGGGATGGCGCCGGAGGTCGCGCTTAAATCCGGCAGGCCGGGCAACAGCCAGGTGGTTTCGGTGCTGTAGGAGAGATCGGTGGGCAGGGCGCGATTGGCCTGGGCGGGTGGGGTCGGGCCAGTGATGAGGCTCAAGGCGATGAGACTTAAGATGAGGAGGCGGAGGGACAGGGGGGCGGGGGAGCGGGGGAGCAGAGGAGCAGGGGGACAGGGGGACGGGGGCGTAGAGTTTTGTTTTGCCGAACCTTTCATCAGGTTGCGCCTTGTTTGACACCGTAATCACCTTACGCGCATGTCATTCTGAGCGACCAACGGGAGCGAAGAATCTCCCGCGTGACAGGTCAACTCGTAGTTTTGTAAGGAGATTCTTCGCTCAGAATGACATGGTGGTGTGTATGCTCCGTAAGGCGAGACAGTAAATACAGTATACATAAGTAAGTATACATAATATTTATGAAGCGGCAAAAATGGCGCAACTGTATTTCACTTGGGCGCGTTAAAATAAGCATTGCCCAGAATTGAAATTCTGGGCTGATATTGGCCTTGTTTTTAGATAATTACTTACCGCCTCTATTCCAAACCCAACGCCTTTTTAATGTCGTTGGTGTGCGCGATGTCGTGCATGGCCATTGTTTCGTAATATTGTTCAATAGTGATTATGCCCCGCAAAGGGTGACGACCCTGCAATGCCCACTCATCATCCTTTAGCGACTCCATCACTTCCAGGGTTTTGGCGCGGGTTTGAGCCAAACCTTCCAGCAACTCCGGTAGCGGTCGAGCGCCCATCCGCTCTTTTAAGCCCGCGTTCCACTTCTCCAAATCAAACCCT
>JAJRVO010000338.1 GCA_024277275.1 Chloroflexota bacterium | reverse complement strand
AGGTGTTTCTTAAATCGTGTAGACCAGACCGCAGAGGTTTCTGAAGCCGCTTTTAACTGTAAGTCAGGTTCATAACCGGGGCAAATTCGCTTAAAAATGTCTCGCAAAAAACCTCTGCGGTCTTTAAGAAACACGCTCTTAGTACTTAGGGGAACGAGGTAAATGGTTACGCTGTTAAGCAAGGCGGTTCATTTACAAAAGTGTGTGGCGCAAAAATAATGTCTAATGAAGAATGGGAGAAGTAAACTATGCAAAAACTAGTCAAAATTCTGGTGATGATTTTGATGGTAGGAGCCTTTGGCTTCATACTGTTGTCTCCGGTTATGGTGGGCCGGGCTGCGCCGCCTGCTTTGCCCTCTTGTGGAAACAGCGCTATTTCTAATACGCCCAGTTTGGCCTCCGGGTCACCCGATATTGCCGCTTCAAACGAAATGACCCCAACCTATACCGCTGTGGTTTGGTCTGGCGACGATACCGCCGGCAGCCTTAGAGGTAAAATTATGTTGGCCTACTCTGATGTACAAACTACCACCCGCGTCTGGACCCAAAAAACAATTGACGTGGTAGCCGAAAGCGTTAAAAGCCAAGACCCCAACATTGTTTTTGATTCCACGCTTACCGATACCGTCCACATTGCCTACCGCAAATACCAGGGCGTCTACTATAGAAAATGTAAATTAAGCGAATGTTCGTCATCAGCGGGGGGTAAGGACATAACCTTTGCCGCTAACCAGGGCAAAAACACCACTGACGATCTCCCCCAGGTGGCAGTAATGACGGATACGGTGGTGATTGTTTATCAAGAAAATGATCTGGACGCCGGCACAACGTATCTAAAGTACGCCTATATTGATAGCGGCGGCGTGCTAACCAAAAACATAAAAGTAACAAACAATCCGACCAGTACGATAAAAGAAGAGAACCCCACCGTTGTTTACGCTAACGGCAAAGTGCATATAGCCTATGTTAACAGGACAGGAAGCCCACCTCAAGTTGAATATTTAAGCCTGAGTATGGGTGATCTGGGGAGCAGTGTGCCTGTTGAAGAGGGTTTTGTAAGATCAGGCGAAATACCTGAACGACCAACTATTGATGCCAAAAGTGGTTCTGTGGTCCTGGCGTGGGAAATTCACGATAGTCCTGTTGAAAACTATCACAGCCTGGTTTATAGCCTCTCCAGCGATAATGGTGAAAATTGGTCGCCCACCGGTAAATATAATTATCTTCTTTCCGACACTGAGAACTTCGCTTCCAAATATGACTGGGATACTGAGAGCAGCAGTGGCGGTTTTACCTTTGGACAACTTTTGCGCCCCAGCGTAGCGTGGGACGGCAGCAAAATTCACCTGGCCTGGCACGCCAGAGACGGGGTAGGTAACCGTCACGATATTTTGTACAGCCGCCATAATGTTGACAAATGGGAGCATGGCAGCCCAACTTGGCCCATTACTTATACCGCCAACGCCAGCTATACCAATGTAACCACCTATTATGCCAGCTCTGAAATAAATTTTTATGGGAGAGCCTCGGACGAGGTTAATAAAGTTCAGCCCAGAATTATCTATGGCCCGCCCGGTAATCGGTTGCAAATGGTTTATATGGCAGAAACCGCCGCCGGCGGTTGGGATATTTATTATAACGGCTGGCAAATGGGCAGCGATGCCCCCTACAATTTTGAGGACACAGATTGCGATTGGATACCCAATACGGTTGAATTACCTCCAAGCATAACCTGTACACACACGGGTACAAGACTGGAGGAAGATGAACTCTGGGCAGATTGTGATGAGGACTACATTCCCAACCATATGGATGAAAACTCGGATAATGATTTTCAAGACGATTTTACTGAATGGACTAAGAACGGTACTGGAATGTATGAATTCAGCCAAGATGGAGGCGTGTTTATGCCTGTTATCTTGAAGTCAAGTTGAGTCCTATTAACCTGGAATGTGGAAAATATGATTATCGCTATCATCTAAACTTATGAACACAGAACCCGAAGAAGCCGCACAACCAGAGCGGGGTAAATCTCCCAACCAACCTGTTGCGGCCTCGCCTAAAAAGAAAAGGGCAGCTCGCAAAATGCCAATTGGTCGCCGCGATATCCTGATTTTGGGTACAATTTGGCTGGTAGGTTGCGCTATTGTGGCCGGATTGGTTGCCCTCTTTTATACGCAAATTGGTGTGGAAAAAGCCGAGCAGCCCAGGCCCAACGCTACTTTTGAGATCCCGTTTACCGGCGGCACGGCCAAAACCGCCTATTTGCTGGCTCTGGCTCATGCCCAATCTTGGGAGAGCGATGTTCAGTTGGTTACTATGTCGACACACTGGTCTAATATTACTGTAGAAGATTTGGGGCAAGTAGACGTTTGGGATTTTAGTTTCTTTTCGACTCGTCACCAGCGGGTATACTTTACCATTGTGGCTACTGACCAGCCCGTTATAGGCCGGGCGCATCCTTATAAATTAAGAAAACCTCCTTACCTGATAGACCCGGCCAAATGGGTAATTGATAGCGATGAAGCCATTTCTATTTGGGCTAATAACGGCGGCGGCGTTTTTTTAGGCGCTTTTCCCGATAGCGCGGTTGAGGCGCTACTAAGACAATCTCCCGATGAAGGGGAACCGGTTTGGAATATCATTGGTATTAACGCCGACCAGTCACAACTGTTCTTTTTGGCTATTGATGCTACCAGTGGGAATATACTTAACTAAGTTGAAAAATTTACAGAATTTATAAGTTCATAGTGAACTGGCAGGATTTATATATTATGAAAACCAAGCTGAGCATTTTATGGGATAAAAAGAAATATTTAGATTCTAGCCCGGTTACGGAGCAATATAACCTTAAAAATGCTGCGGGGCTGTACCTGGAGTCTCCAAAAAAGGGCCAAAGTTTGGTAGAGCTTGCCCTAACCTTGCCCATTCTTTTACTGTTGCTTCTGGGAGTGTTTGAGGTAGGCTGGGCGCTGCGGAGCTACCTGGTTTTGGTCAATGTTAACCGAGAAGCGGCCCGTTTTGCAGCCCGGGGAGTTTATCTTGATTTTACCAGCAAGCAACCGGACCCCGATTGTAATAACGACATAGTGGGAGAGGGCTATTGCCCCGGTTGCGGTGGAGATACGCTTAATGTAGGTTACTGCAAAGTTGTTTCTCACACTGTTGATAGTTTGTCCGCT
Source organism: Chloroflexota bacterium (assembly GCA_024277275.1). Taxonomy (GTDB): domain Bacteria; phylum Chloroflexota; class Anaerolineae; order 4572-78; family J111; genus JAJRVO01. The sequence goes on along the minus strand of JAJRVO010000338.1, from coordinate 4,232 downwards.
CAATTAGACCTGGACTTGTTTAGCGCCAGTCCCAACGCCGGGATGATTGTAACTTACTATAACATTACCCCTTTAGAAATGGATGTGGTGGCAAACTGTTTAGCTTTGGCTAACCCCAACCACCCCGACTTTAACAAATACACTCAAATTGAATACCCCTGGTTGATTACGCCAACCGCTGCCACTGATTTGGCCCCCTCCTTTTACAGTAAGCTGGTTACGTACTCAAACACCATATCCAACCCCGCGTACTACTACCGGGTCGGCAAGCATAACTTTTTTAGCCGAATTGACCCAACTGACGAGGTGGTAAGGTTACGCGCCGAAGCAAATGTACACAATTGCGAACTTAAGAAAAAGAACCAACCCTCTGTACCCAACAACGCCCTTATTGTTGAAAACATTTATGAGCAACCCCAACTGATGGGTTTTCCTGTTGTGACCGCCTTTGTGCCCAACCCGCTGCCTTTCTACTCTCACACCGTTATGCGTATTTCTACCAGTATTAGAGAGCAACAAACCTCTAATGACGAGGCTTGCGAACTCTATCCTATGATAATACCAAATAGCTTGTTGGCCGGCATACAGACCGGCGAGGTGTTTACGCCCACCATTAATACCGGCTGGAGTGATGTTCAAGAAGCAAAACTCAGTTTTGTCTATTGGGATCCAACATCAGCCCCCGACCTTGCTCTTAACTTACAAAACCCAACCAATACCGCAAATTTTCAAGAGCCCGACTCAAGTCCGGTTGACACAAAAATCAGCGTATTCGATTGGGTGGCGGCTTTACCGGGCGAACAACAAGCTGACGCAGAAGCTGACCTAAATGCGCTGGTAGGTCAAGACCTGTGGGTGCCGGTTTGGCGCGATATTGGTTGCTTACCAGGCGCCCCAGATCCTTCTTCCTGCGACACCGCCAAAGATGTTTTGGGTCCCGCAATTCAAATATTTACTTTTGCGCAACTGAGACTTACAGCGGTTGACTATGGCGCCAGCCCGGCAGAGTTAAGCTTTCAAAAAGTAACGCTTTCGCCGGACCATTGCACCGAGTAGCCAGGTAACGCGCCAAAGCCGCAGCCAAACTTTTTAGAATCTGCGAAGGTTGCCAAGAGACGCGAAGAAAAAATAAAAATGCAACTATTCAGGCATGTCATTTCGACCAAAGGGAGAAATCCCTAAACCGATACATAGACCAGTTAGATTGCCGGAAAATCTTAAAGTTTAGCCATGAAGTTTATCCGGCAAACGGTTTGTCCAACAAACAGGCTGTCTATTATAGCGTCGCAGGGATTTCTAGGCTTGCAGCATCGAAATGACATGAGGGAAATAGATACAACAAAGGAACGAAAAATGGAACGATTAAAAAGCATAAAAGGTGTATTTTCTGACCGTGGACGAGCTATGCCCTTTAACGAAGCGGGACAAAGCATAATTATCCTGGCTTTTGCTTTTTTGGCCCTAATGTCTATGCTGGGTTTAGCCCTTGATTTGGGCCTGGTTTATATAGCGCGGGTTAGGCTTAAGCGAGCCATTGACGCCGCCACCCTGGCTGCCGCCACCGAGTTGCCCATAGAAGAAGAAGCGGCTCGCAGAGCTGTGGGGTTTTTAAATGAAAATGGTTACGATAAGGCAAATGTTTATGTAGCCGGCTGTATTCAGGATATCTATGATGTCTATGGCGATGGCGCCAATGATAACCTGACCAATTGGCCTGACGACACGGATTTCTTCACCGATTTACTGAGCGATGACGGCACAGCATCAATTACCGAGACCCTATCCACTTCTTCAGACGTGTTTTACCACTACGTAAAGTATGACCCCAACGGCGATGGTCAGTATGATGACCCCGGCGTGCCCAACTTTTTTATCGATACCCGTTCCTTTCAAGTTAGAACACTGCAGCCGGATGGGGTTACGCCAAGTGGCCAAAGCACCCAGTGCGGTGATGATGCACTGCCTTTTGTGCCGGTTAGCGATACCAGAAATTATGGCAGCTCCTCAAAAATCAGGATAGTCGGCCAGATAGCGGTGGATATGAACTTTATGCAATTCTTTGGCTGGGAATCATTTCCGATAGCTGATGAATCCATAGCCCAAAACTCCGCCAACCTGGATGCGGTGGTGGTGCTTGACGTCACCGGCTCAATGGAGTTTGATACCATCTGCTATGATTGTTGGGTAAGAACCGGCGGTAATGATAAATACAAACCCTATCCCACAAACGGCCTGGCCTATCCCTATGATTATTATAGTTCGGCGGTAACAGCCCTAAGAACCGGCGACCCTGAGCCGCCGACAGGCCAAAATTACATCATCATCGAGGCGGAATTTTACTCCCTTAACACCTCCGTTTGGGACCCGGCCTACCGTAGTTCCGGCCAGGGCTATTGGGCGCTGCAACGCTATCCCAGCGCGTCCGGCTATTCCATCGACGGCCGGAGCGGATACGTGCGCCACCACCCTTACTATCAAAGAAGCGATACTTATGTGGATTTTGGCCGCCACTACTGGTTAGAAGACGCCCAGAGCGGGGCCGCCCCCCGGCTGGAGTATGATTTTAAACCCACCTGGCCGGCCACCAGCAATACCTGGATTTATATCAGGGTTCAAGCTTTCAGGAAAAATTCCAATAGTACTAGCTCTGCCTGTACCGCGCAACCGCCGGTGCCCTATCCCAGTTGCACTAACCGCAATGACTATCCCTGGGATGCTATCTACTGGGCTGTAGATAGCAGCAGTACTATTCAAGAGAATTCAGTAGTAGCCACGCCCGGTAACAATGCAAATGATAATAGCAACATCAGGGCGCAAAACAGCTGGAATTGGATTAAGGTGAATGCCGGAGGCTTAAGCCAAAACGACCTTCATACCCTAAAGATATGGGCCGGTAGTTCAGGCTACGCCATCGACAGGGTCATCATAACCAGCCAGAATGTTGATATGAGCAGCAGTGGTTTAAGAAACGACCCGGCCACCCCCGGTTCGGCCCAACGTATGGCCGCCGATGTCTGCAACCCCATTTTTGGCGAGGCGGTTACGGCCGATGATTGTACATTTATACAGTTAGAAACCACCAGCATTGATAATATAAATGATCCGCTCTGGGCTGACCGGCAGCCAATCCGGGGGGCTAAAGAATCAATCAGAGCTTTTGTCGACCGCCTTGACCCGGCCCTTGACCAGGCCGGGTTTGTAAAATTTAGCTCAACGGCCTACCAGGTCGCCCAGTTGGAATGTTTGCAGGCCGCCCAGGTCAGGGAGCAGGCCATCGCCGTTGACACCGAGCGACCTAACTACCCGCTGGACGCCAGCGTCCTGAATATTGAGTTTGACGAGACGGCCTGCCATGATGAGGGTGAAGTTGCGGCCAGCGCCGATGAGCCAATTCAATTCCAGACTGTTTTTGTTGGGATTGAAGACGCCGATCATGGTGGTTCTACCGACATTGCCGACGGTCTGCGGCGGGGCCTGCACATGATGGGCGTAACCACCGATAACGATGGGACTCAAACCAACGATTGTGACTGGACGCTGAACTCAGGCACCTGGAGGATTGGGGGCAGCACTCAACCGGATACAAATACTAATTCCCATTGCGCTCGGGGCCAGGCCGCCACGCCCGTAATTGTGCTACTAACCGACGGCGCCCCCACCGATGGCAGCCCTGGTGATAATGCCGAATGTAAAGCCTGGACCGGCACCCCCTACGATGATTTTCCGGTGGGCGACAATAAGTATGAGTGCATCATGTATTATGCCGAAATTGCCGGTCAAAATGGAATTATTGTTTACACCATTGGTCTGGGCGTAGGCGCAGACCCCGATCTATTGAGAGCGGTGGCCGATGAAACTAACGGCCAATACTACTTTGCTCCTTCTGCGGCGCAGCTTAACATTATCTTTAACCAAATCCTGGCCAACATCTATGTCAGACTTATTCAATAAAAAAAGAAGTAGGAAGTAGGGAGTATGAAGTAGACAAAACCCTCCTTACTTCTTACTCCCTACTTCCCGGTTTTTAATAACTTTATGTTCCGTTAAATAAGGCGCAAGTTGTCGTGACGGGACATTGCTTTTTTATAAGGTTTATGTCAAACTTATTCGCTAGAGCCTTGACTTTTTTCTGTAAAATGGTATCATGCTTATGCTAGCGTCCTTTTCGTCTAAATGCGACGGAAAGGGGTTTTTAATATGCAACGTGGCAGACTACTGATTATACTTGGCGT